>JBLHWU010000053.1:0-31185 GCA_047629355.1 Saprospiraceae bacterium
TTCCATCCTTTGCAGGAATAATCAATGGAATCCGGCTAACTACTTCAACTGAAGAATTGTCGATAGCTTGTATTTTTAGTGGGTTATTGGTGAGTAAATGAATTTTTTTGATGCCCAAATCTCGCATAATCTTAACTGCCACTTGATAGTCTCTACTGTCAACTTCTAAGCCCAAAGCAACATTTGCATCGACCGTATCTAATCCTTTATCTTGCAAATTATAAGCGTGTAATTTATTAATAATTCCAATACCCCGTCCTTCTTGCCGCAGATAAATAACCATACCATTTTGTTCTGCTACCAATCGCATTGCCTCATCCAATTGTTCACCACAATCACATCGCTGAGAGTGAAATAAATCGCCCGTCATACACTCCGAGTGCATCCGCACCAACACGGTTTTTGACGTATCCATACCTTCATGTGCCATCGCTAAATGAGGCATTTTTTCAGTTTCAGATTCCGCGTAGGCTATCATTCTAAAAGTCCCCCAATCGGTTGGCATCGTTGCCTCTACTTGTCGTTTCATGCTATTGAAATATGGATTAATTGTAGCGGCGACTTTAGTCGCCAAGCTGCTAAGATGTAAAAGCAGCCTAACGACTAAAGTCGCCGCTACAAATACTTGCAAACTTAGTTTTATGGAACTCAAATACCCTTAGAACGCGAAATAAATAACTATCGCTTCTTCACCCATATGGGCAGGCGAGGATATTTTGCCCTCACTTTTCACCTTAAAAATGCTCATTATATCAACATAAATGGCACTTTCAAAGAAAAAACGGAGAACAAAATCTCACGCTCAAGAAACTACATTTATTTATTTCACTTACTTAGTAAAAACGATTCAATAACTTGGGTGTCCTTTTTCCTTCTGAAAAACACAAAAAATAGATCCGTAACGAAGGCTATGCACCGATCTTTTGAATTCTTTTTAAAAAAAATCACGGCGCATTATGGGCCAACTTATCAAATCGTTTTTACTTATAAAAGGGTTGAACTATAAACACCCTAAATTCCATTCGGTTGAAATAAAGATGCATAATTAAAAAAGTGCACCTACTCCGTTACTTTTTGTTCACTAAATGGGTTTCATAAAATATAAAAATTGGATTTTTTCCAAAAAATCCCAATTTTTATATCTCTTAAGCTTCCTTCCTCGCCGCCTTCGGCAGCGGAGTGGGTGGACTTGAGTGTGAAATTGGGGCTTGTGTCCCAAATTTCACACTCAAACTCCCACAAAAAGACCTGAATAGGTGTACAAAAGTACAGTTGAAATGACCGCCATACTTTTCTTTTTATACACATTTTCCAATCTTTTAACTGTTTTATTTGAAAAAAACGATAGGCTGTTTACCTTGTGGTTTTTTGGAATTTAGACCTATAGATTTTTAAAAATTTGGACTTTTACACTAGCACTTCCAAATTTCTAAAAATCTAAATTTTCAGATATCCAATTCATAGCCAACCAACATAAAACATGAATCTAAAACCATTTCAAGCCATCTATCCACGGATGTCTTTTATCACCTCCGCAGACCATTTTTTCAGTACTGTTCGGGAAGAATACAATGAGTATTCAGAAAGTGGCTTTTTTGAAAAAACAGCAAGCGAAGGACTCTATGTCTATCAAATTTCGTCGGCCGAAAAGAATTATCTCGGACTGATTTGCTGCATCGACATTCAGGATTTTTTGGATGGAAAAATCAAGAAACATGAGAATACGCTTGCCAGTAAAGAGCAGCAGCAAATGCACTTGATGTTGAAACGAGGGGCACAAGTCAAACCTGTTTTGCTGACCTACCAGAAGGTACAAAAGGTTGACAAATTGCTCAAAAAAGCCATCGAAAAAGAAACACCGATTCAAGAAATCACTTTTGAAAAAACGGGACAAACACACTCTTTTTGGCGTATTGCTGACGGAAAAACCATCCAGAAAATTCAACAACTCTTCCTCGATGATGTCCCTTGCACTTACATTGCCGATGGACACCACCGTACTTCGACGACCGCCCTCATGCACCAAAGATTGAAAGGAACAACCGATGAAAAGTCCTACGACCAACTCCTTTGCGCGGTATTTCCAACGACCGAATTGGAGATTCTTGATTTCAATCGCGTCGTCGAAATTGTCGGGGACTTCTCCCCTGCCCTCTTCATGGCGCAACTGTCGAAATTGTGTGAAATTAACGTACTTCCACGGGCAAGAAAACCTTTAGAAAAAGGAGAGTTAACGCTCTTTTTAGACCGAACTTGGTTTTCCTTAAAGTGGCGAAATGAAGTTTTAGAAAAAGCTAAAAGTGATAAAACCATCTTGGATGCGTCCCTTTTGAATGAGGAAATACTGAGTCCTTTACTTCACATCAAAGATGTGAAAACAGATGCTCGCGTAAAATATGTTGAAGGTCCTGCTGGTTTGGAAGGCATTATGACGAAGGTGTTGAAAGGCGAAAATCGAATGGCTTTTATGCTATATCCTGTAGAAATGGATGATTTTATTGCGATTTCAGATGCTGGAAAAACACTGCCGCCAAAATCAACTTGGTTTGAACCTAGGATTAAGAATGGTCTGATTGTGAAGGAATTTTAACGGATTGTGAGTTGCGGATTGCCAACATGACGGAATACGTCGCACAGAAAACCCGCAACTCACTAATTTTTTACCAATTTTAAATAAGCTCCTCCATTCAACGACAATAAATAAACACCTTTTCCAATCTTTCCAAGTGTTTTATTTAAATCAGTTTCTGCCGCTTCCAAACGAGCATTTCCTACCAAAAGCAATTTTCCTTCAATTGAAATCATGCGATAGGAAACCTCCTTTTCGTGATTAAAATCACCAGCTGCCCGCAACATTATTTTTTCAGACAATGGATTAGAGGAAACGAAAAACGACGGTGTTATTTTACCCTTTTCTAAAAATACAGGCTCACTAAACGCTGTTTCTCCATCAAAATCAAGCTGCCGCAAACGATAGTAACTATCAGTTGAAAATTGTTTGTCCAAATAGATGTATTTCTGCTTTTTATTGGTATTTCCAGCACCTTTGACGAAGCCAATATTGGTAAAATATTGCCCATTCAACGATTTTTCAATCCTAAAACCTTCGTTATTCATCTCCGTCAAAGTTGCCCAATTGAGCAAAGCATTTTCACTATCTTCACGTACTTTGAACGTCAATAATTCAACTGGTAGAATCGTAAAATTTGACCCTTCACTCCCAACAGCAAAAGTCGAAAAGCTCGTAATGTTCTCCGCTGAAATGCTATAAGGATTCGTGCCGCTGACAGCAGAACTCGTCAAGGTTTCCCCAATCCGAACCTGAATTTTTCGATAAGCCCGCTTCGGATGCCGTGAATGTTGCGCCTTGTTCCGCAGCATTCCATTGGACGGTCACCGTTGCGTTGACGCCAGTGTCATCGGGTGCAATTTCCCAAGACTTGTTAACTTCTTCATCGTTTTCAATGTTATTGTCAGATGTTCCATTTGCTAAAACATCATCAAAAACCCGAGCGAAAAAATAGCGAGTTGTCCCCATATTTTCCAGCGCAACTGGATTGTAACTACTATTTCCAATTGGAAATAGAACCTCACCATTCATGCTGTTGACTTCTTGCACCAAAAAACCGCTAGTCGAAGCATTATTTTGAGTTTGAACGTATTTATTCGCCCCATTTCCAGTAATCGTCGCCCCCGTTTCCAAGATTAAATCACCGGCCTGAAGAATGAGTTTTCCATTGGTAAAACGCAATTCTTGGGTCACGGTATTTTCACCTGTCAAATTCACCGCATTGGCATTATTAATTTCCAATGTACAAAATTGACTGTTGCCCGTTGCCGTTTGGCTCGTATTTCCATTAAATGCCAGAGTTCCGCAAGCCGTCATTGTTCCGTTATTCGTAATAGTTTCCAAAAATTTCCAACGTTCCATCTACTTGCAAACTCGCGCCTGATTCTATCAAAACATCCTTCACTTGAACGGTTCCCGTAAAATTCGGCGCAGGGCTTGAATGACCTGAAATAACTACGCTTGTATTAGAACCTGGAAATTTTCCTTCTTCCCAATTCTGGCGATTTCCAACGTCAGAATCGCCACCATTGCCCGTCCAAATTGCTTTTGATAATCCAATTGGATAACTGCTGGTATCCACGGTTTGTGGAGCAGTATACGTTACTTTGACATAGCATTTTTGCTCGGCATTTGCCGTTGTCGCATTCCGTATTTTTATCGTTACCCAACCAGTAAATGCAGCCGAAAAGGAACCATTCATGCCATTCCCCCCCGTTTGTGTATGCAATTCATCACCAGCAATATTGTGAAACGAAACCGTTACATTTCCTGATTCTGGAAATAATTCATAAACAATGTTTTGACCAGATTGAGTAAAAATTCGCCCCGCAATTCGTTGATTCGTTGAACCTGCGGGCAGCGAACCTCCTTGCATCAAAGAGTTGCAATGACTGTCGCCCAAATCATTTGACAATTCCTACTCTTGGGTCGTCGGAATCGAAGCAGGCGTATAGCTATCTAGGTGGGCATACATCGCCGATAAGGACGCAAACGCCAAATTTCCAGATACAGGTGCCCAGACAGAGTAGCCATGCCTTCCCTCCCCCATTCAATGCTGGATTGACACCTTGCGTGATGATTTGTATACGTTGGTCGGCAGGCACCGTATAGCTCGCCAGACCATTCGCGCCAGAGTAGTCCATCAGTACCGTTCCTTGCGGAAAGTCGGTGTCAATATAAAGCTCTTGCACCGTATCCCAATTGTCGTTAATCCCAATAACTGCCTTACCACTTCGCTCAATGACTAAATGGTCAGCGGTCGAACCTGCGACGGTAAAAAGTCCCACTTCCGCACTTCTCACTTTATAACTTCCACCTTTGAAATCCAATTTCTGATGGCATTGTATTAAATTTATGGTAGTGTAACAAATGTGCACCACCATTTATTGAAAAAGTGACTTATTACCGTGTAAACGAAGGTTCTTTTAAGTTTGAGCAGCGAGAAAATCGTAAGATTTTCCCGCTTCAAAAAACACAGTGCGCGTTGCCTGCGGCAATGCGGGAAGGGTATTAAGGGATAAAAATCCCTTCGATAAACAAAAGCACCTAAACTGTAAAAGTGCACATTTGTGGCACTACCAAATTTATAATGTCTTCGCGAGCAGGCAGACTGGTCGTACTGATTGGCATATGCGAGTAGCGATTGCTGTTGTAACCAACATCAAAAAGGTCTTCGAAAAAGATTTGTGGATTGCCGTCCATCGCAATAATTACGGCATAGGTAGTTGCCAAACGAGGTTCATTGGATTCGATATGAGCAGATAATTCTGAGCCCGTATTCCAGCCAGTATAATTGCCCAATGTGTCTAACTGCGGTCGAAATGTATCGTGATTGTTAATAAATGGGACCGTTTTATGCACGGTGCCGTTGATTCGATTGCTTTGCGTTTGTTGTGCTTCGAGCAGACTCGCCATATTGTAATTTCCAAGATTACTAAACCATATTGTACAGCCCACCCGTGCCGTCGTAAGCCCGCAAATTAAAATCAAATACTCCCGCACGCCCTTGTACTTGAGTATACCAATTATCTACATCCGAGGTCCCACCTACGTACTCACCAACGGCAAACATTGTATTGCCACCAACTAGCAAAACCTGCATTGTCTTGAAGGTTAGATAAAAAATCTTCTGATGCTGCAAATTCATAATGTTTCACCGCATCCATTCGCACGCCGTCAAATCCAGTTTACTTTTTATACCAAATGAGCCATTCCCGTGTTTGGTCTTGCATGTAATTCGCCACTTGTGTCGGGTTATAAGTTGCGTTTGAGCTTTGTCCAAAGGCACCATTTTCATAGCAAACATCTGGTCCGAAATAAGCTTGACAAAGATCTCCAGAGTTGCAATTGTGCCCCACATTTGGGTGAAAATTTTGATGGTTTTTAGAAAAACGTCCTGCTCGACTTAGGTAATCCATCGCACTTTGGTCCGTCGCTGGCGTTTCAAAACAGACATATCTGAAGTTTTTATACTGGTCATCCGATGCCACAGGCTTAATGCCAGCATTGCCAGAGTCGCTGCCTGCACCAATGACATGATTGGGCAAATATCCTGCACGACCTCAATACCATTGGCATGTAAAACCGCTACCATTCACAGCAATTCATCCTTCGTACCAAGTCGAGTAGCAAGCGTTGATTTTTGAAATTTATCTCCTAAATCGTAGTGGTCAAATGGTGCATAACCGACACCACCTGCCCCTCCTTCATTTTTGATAGTTGGTGGAATCCAAACGGCGTCCATACCAATTTCGCGCAAGCGAGGCGCAAGTTCCGCGATGTAATTTGCCCAACCATCGGGATAATTGTTGTTGTAATAATCCCACCAAAAACCTTAAAAAAGGACTTTTTTGGTTTGGGTAAAACTAGTTGTAGCTGTTGATATTAAAATTAAGGATAGCAATAACGTTTTGAAAAACAGTTGCATTTTTTTCATAAAAAAGCTGATTTTAGAGAGTAGGAAATAAATAAGTAAAAACGATTCAATAACTTGGGCCATTATGCTTGTCTTTTTCCCTTCTAAAAAACACAAAAAATAGTTCCGTAACGAAGGCTATGCAACGATTTTTTGAATTCTTTAGAAGAAAAAATTACGGCGCATTATGGTCCAACTTATTAAATCGTTTTTACTAAGCTACTAATTACTTCGTCAGAATAGTAGCTTATTTATTTCCTACTCCCTTAATTGAAAAAGGGCATCACTTGGTGTGTTCAATTTAAGGAATTGAAAAACTAATTTTAAAAGGTGCTACAGGATTATTTTTATAGATGTGAAAAATTACAATATAATCAAAGGTACATTCTTTAAATCAATGGTGCGACGAAAACCCTGTAAAATCTCTTCTTTTAAGCACAAAGAACATTTTTTCATATTTAAAAGTTCCAATCATCTACTCGCGACAATACGTACCCCAGAATTCGCAACCCAATTTACAGCTTCTGCATAAAGTTCGCGATTTCTACATTAGGGTCTAATTTCATTTTTTTGCGGAGTCGATAGCGTCCCATTTCTACAGATTTTGGGGAAATATTTTTAATAGCGGCAATGTCTTTGGTCGTTAAATTTAAGCGAATCAAACCACACAATTGCCTTTCATTGACGGTCAATTCTGGAAATTTTTCATTCAATTTATTATAAAAATCCTGATTTACGGTGTCAATATTCATTTGAAATTCCTTGGAATCTTCGTTGATTTTCAAATGATTGGCGACTAAAAAATATAGCTTCCGAGCTTTTTCTTTAATCTCTTTTGGGTCAGCATCCATGAGTACTTCAAGGCGATCGTGCAACCGTTGGGCAAAGTCATTTTTACGGGAAATATCCAAGGCAAAATTGGTCAAATCCTGCGCTTTAAAATTCAATTCCTTTTCCAAACGTTCCTTTTCCAGCTCTTTATTTTTTAATTCTGCTTCTATCAATTGCCGTTTGGCTTTGTTTCTGGAAAAGAATAACCATAAAAACCCACTGCTAAAAACCAAAAAACTGATGATGCCAATATTGATAACTTGACTAATTTGCTTGGCCTGTTTTAATTGAATAATCTCTTGTTCCTTCGCCGATTCCTCCTTTTCTTTTTTCTCCTTTTCATACGCTTTTTGCAAAGCATCTACTTCTTGCTTGACTTCATGCCCTAATAAAGAATCCGAGATTTCATTAAATGTTTCATAATATTTTACAGACGACTCAAAATCTCCATTTTTCTGATAAGTCTCTGCTAAATCCTTGCTTATATCCGCAATAACTTTATTGTATTGATACTTTTCCGCTATTGCCAAACCAGTTTTAGAAGACACTATAGATTCCTCATATTGCTTCAATTGCCGCAATACCAACCCAAAATTAGCGTGTCCAATTGCTTGCATTTTTTGATTATTATACTTTTTTGCAATGGTCAACGATTTTTGATAATATTGCATAGCAATTTCAAACTGTCCGTTGTCATAGTACTGTTCTGCCAAATTAGAGATAGGAATTCCCGTCGCTTCTTCCATTCCATTTTCTTCAAAAATCGTCAAAGCAGCTAACAGTGATTCTACTCCTTTTTCCTCTTCATTAACTTGCAAATACACCGCACCAATGCCATTTTTTAGAATACCAATCCAACGCTTTTTTTCTAATTTTTCGCAAATTGCTAAGGATTCATCAAAATAAGTTAGTGCGTTATTAAATTGATAAAGCTTTTGATAAATATTTCCAATGCAATATTTAGCGTGTGCTTGAAATTCAATACTATCTACTTCTTCCGCATATTTTAAGGCTTTTTGATAAATCAAAATCGCTTTTTCATATTTCCCCAAATTCATTTTAATACGCCCCAAACTCACTGTGGCGTCATAAATTCCTGTAGTATATTTTATTGAATTGGCTAAGCGAAGGGCACGAGTGGCAAGTTCTGTTTGTTCGGTATGGTATAAGGTATCTATTTTCGAAACTTTAATTAAACTATCAATCATTGCCTCGGATACCACACTCACTTGTGCAGTGGTATAAACAATATAAAAAAGCAAGAATATTATTGTTAACAAATATTTCATTCCCGGAAAACTTCTACAGTAATTATTTTGCGTGCGGTGCGAATTTGAAAATCAAAAATAGATAATTCAGAGGGAATGAGGAGTTTTTTTATGAAAAAATGTTAAAAAGTCTTTGTGGAAGACTCGTTTTTAACGAAGAGGTCAGTTGCTCATCTCGTTTCCCCCATAAACTCCGCTACCAACCCATGAAAATGATGTACTGCTTTCTCCATAGTTGGCGAAAATCGACCACTTTTATAATAGCGCGATTGAATGCCTAATTGTACGCTTTCAACAACTGCTTCGTCTTCAAATTCTGTTTGCTCCAAGTTATTGACCGTCCGATTAAATGCCGCATCTTTGAAACGATATGTTCGAAAAGAAACTACCGTTTCCTGGTGATTCTGTGGCTTTATAATGTTTAAAGACAAGCCCCAAGGGTAAAAATTTAGCATGATATTGGGAAATAGCCAAAAATAGTAAGCATACACTTTTCGTCCAAAGTCGGGCGAATTTTCAGGAAGGTCAAAACACGGTTCGCCTTCTTCAGCAATGCCAATTTGTAAATTGCAATACGGAAAAATCTCGTAGTCATAATTTTTAAAATCCAGCGCATTATTCAACGCGGGATGCACGAAGGGAACATGAAATCCTTCCAAATAATTATCGCAATACAAAGCCCAATTTGCTTTAAGGGGAAAGTCTTGCGTGCCTTCCTCTTGAAAAACCAACGTGTCCAACGGCATCCAACCAATGCGCTTTTGAATCGGGCGAATCATCTCCTCAAAATCGACTTTAGGCTGCAAGGAAACAAACTGTAAACCGAGCCATTCTCGCAATGGAATTTGTGCTAAATCGTCTACTTTGTTTGGAAAATTTTCCGTTTTTTCAAATTCAGGCATGCTTTTAAAACTACCGTCTAAGCGAAAACAACGCCCGTGGTACCCACAAGAAAGTAGTGGTTTTTTTGACGATTTCTCAACGATAATTTTGCCTCGATGCGTACAGACATTCGATAGACAGCGTGTCGTTTCATCCTTACCACGCACCAGTAAAAGTGGTTCATTCAGCACATCAGGCAAGAGTGTAAACGGATACACTTCCCCTTTTTCTTGCACGACTGAAGCATCCGCGACGTATTGCCAAGTAGCTGCAAAAATTTGTTCTTTCGATGCTTCGAAGTGGGCTGGATTTTTATAAAAATCGCCTGGAAGCGTGTGTGCTTTCGCAATCTTTTTGTGAATATTGAAGAAGCTCATTTAATTGGAATCGTAGTTATTTAGTATTTTAAAATGGCTGATGTATCTGCTTTTATTTGAAAATATAGAATTCTGCACCAATTTGCCAAAGGGTACTTTTGCGTTGAACTGCACTAATTGTCTGGCCATTTACATCGGTTTCCTTAAATTCATAAATATTCGAAAGTCCCCAAATGTAACGCAGATTAAATACCAAACGTTGACCCAATTTAAACCCCCCGCCTAATAAAGCACCAAATTCAGTATCTTTATCAACGTAAAAATTATCTCCATCAACGATAATTCCAGGCTCAACTCCAGCATCAATAAAAACGCCACCAATAATATTTAAACGTAGTAATAAAGGAAGATTGAAGTAACTAATTTCAACTTTTCGCTTGTTCACTCCATCATCAAACTCAGCACCTTCAAAAGAGTATAATCCTTCTGCTCTTAATGACAATCGGTCATTCATTTCTATTTCTGCAAATCCCCCTACATAATAGCTCGTCAAAGCTTCCCAATCTATAAAATCAACGTCTCCCGTTTCTTTGATTTGAGAATAATTAGCCCCGCCTTTTAGTCCAATTTTCAATTGAGCTTGTGCTGAAATGCTCATAAATAGAATACAGACTGCAGTAAATAAATATTTCATTTTCATAATAAAAGTATTTTATGGACAAATATATTTGAATTATTTCATTTAGTAGTTCTTCGCTTCATAAATAACTGATGATTAAGGGATAAAACCTCACCCGCGTTGCCATAGGCAACGCGCACTATTTTTTATTGGAGGTCGAAAATTTACAATTTTCTCCCTCCTGTTATTTCAAAATAACTGTCAATTATTTATGATTCATTGCAATAGTCTTTCGAGTTAATAGTGTAAATCATTAGAAGAGCCATTTTTTCTCAGTTTTTACTTTTGAAATGCGATTTATGTTGATATCATGAGCATTTTAAAAGTGAAATATGAGCGCAAAATATCCTGTTAAAAATCTACAGTTTTGTTTTCGCATTCCTTTAACTTCTTAGCAACAAAAAGAACTCCATTTACGCTCATTTTCTTATAAAAAGATAAGTTTTAACAAAAATTGCGTTTTAAATTCCTCACTCCCCAAAAATTTCTACCTTTGCAGACTTTTTTGAAAACAATGGACTTTGCAGTGAGCGCACAACGAAATATATTGGACGAAACGCTGTAAAAGAATTTAAAATAACGAATTATGAATTTGAAAGATTTTGTTGCCGTCAGCGGATTACCGGGTATTTTTAGAATGGCAGCTAATAGAAGTAATGGTTTGATTGTCGCAGATTTGGACACCGGCAAACGCCGATTTGCATCTTCGCGTAAGCACCAATTTACGCCTTTAGAATCTATCGCTATCTTTACCGACGATGATGATTCTATTGAATTGGCTAAGGTTTTCAGAAACATGGAAGACCAAGTAGGAGACAATCCTGTACCATCCAATACCGCGAAACCAGCAGAATTACGGGAGTACTTTTTAGATGTGATGCCCAATCATGACCGCGACCGTGTGCATATTTCTGACATTAAAAAAGTGGTTAAATGGTACAAATTTTTGCAAGAACGAGATTTGTTAAACTTGCCAGAGGAAGAAGAAAAAAGTGGTGACGAAGAGGAGTAAAAGACGGCGCACGGTTTTCGGCGCACAAGCTCACGGAGAAACATTGAGAATCAGTGTTCTCTGATAGTTTAAGTCTAAAAAATGTTGAAGTACAGAAGTGCTTCAACATTTTTTTTTGTATTTTTTTTAATTTCCTGCAACGCTTCCTATTTCACCTTGTCTCTCCTTTAGTAACGGTTACCAATCAAACAAAAAATAAGTCACCTACTTAAATTACCATCAGGTTTTATAGTATATAAAGTAATCACCAAAGATTGTTTCAATCAATACTATATTTCCAATTTCCAATTAAGTCATTTAATCATTTTACTAAGCAAAAACAATTCAATAACTTGGACCATTATGCTTGTCCTTTTCTCTTCTAAAAAAACTCAAAAAATAGTTCCGTAACGAAGGCTATGCAACGATTTTTTGAATTCTTTAAAAGAAAAAATTACGGCGCATTATGGTCCAACTTATTAAATCGTTTTCACTAAAAAAAAATCTCACACAACATGAAAAGATTTTCACAGTTTATTTATGCTACACTCGCTATTGGATTGTTGTTTTGTACAACAAATTTATCTGCACAAAATAGTACCGACGAGGCAACTATTTCGCAAAAAGTGACAGATTACGACGGCAATGTCTCTGTCAAAAAGAAACGGCTGGCAGAAGGGGAAAGTATTGAAGATTACTTGGACGAATTAAACCTCAATCAAACAAATATTGCCAATATTGAGATTGAGGTGCAAGAGAATGGTCAAACGAAAACTTTTATCCAAACCAGTAATTCCAACACTTGGCATCAATCTTCGCGCTCACCTGAATTTGAAGAATTGGAAAAACAAATGGCGAAGTTGGAAAAACAAATGGCTAAACTTAAAGAGAGAACGCAAAAGAGCAAGCAACAAAATCATAACTATAGTTATAACTACAACCGAGATGACAACAGTAAAAAACGCGCGTTACTTGGCATCTACCCTGCTTATTCGAATGAAGGTGTCATGATTAGCAGCATTGTATCAGGTGGTGGCGCACAAGCAGCGGGCATGAAACGAGGCGACCAGGTAGCGAATATTAATGGCGTTACTTTGGAAAATGGAAGTGATTTGCGCCGAGAATTATCAAAATATGAGCCAGGAACGGCTGTAACCGTAGCTTACGTTCGAGACGGTCAGACTTATACGACTCAATCAACTTTGAGTGCAAAACGAAGCTATTCTCACGACCGTGACCCTTGCAAAATTTTCATCGGAGTGCAATTGGCTAGCGCGCAGCGTGGTATTCCTATTAGTGGCATCATCGACGGTACTGCGGCAGATAAATCGACTTTACAGACAGGCGATGTCATCATTGAAATGGATGGTATTAACGTAAATTCTTTCAATGAATTATTAGTCGAACGCAACAAGCACCAGCCTGGTGATGATTTTGTATTGACAATTTTGCGAGAAGGTAATCCAATGATTGTGGAGGCGCAATTTTTAACTTGTGACCAAACTGAAGAAGCACCTATTGAGGAGATTATTGAGCCAACAATTATTCAAGATGCACCCGTTCAGTTGATTGAAAATGGTTTGCAGTTGGAGGAATTGAGCGCCTTCCCTAATCCGACGTATGGCAAATTTACTTTACGTTTTCAAGGAGAAGCAGTGCCGACAAAAGTACGCGTTACGGACATCACAGGACGGATGATTTATTCTGAAAATTTGAATTCATTTGACGGTATGTACAATCGAGAATTACAAATTGACAATGCGACACCAGGGAATATGATTGTGACGGTTCAGCAAGGTAGCAAGGTGATTTCAGAGCAGGTCTTGTTGTTGCCGAGAGCATAAACGGCGCGAGGTTTTTGCGCCCCCTTAGAATTTTATAAATTAATTCTAAACCTGTTTAAATATTCGCATCCGATGCTTTTGTAGCGTCGGATGCGTTTTTTTTTGAAGTATTAAGTAACACATGATAATTAATTCGGTAAAATTTTTAGACAAGATTTTTTCGATAGTTTTTCTTTAAAAAATCATTAATAGCCTATGTTATTGAAGAATTTTTAAGGGGAAAATAGCAGAAAAAGATGTTTATAAAATTACCGAATTAATTGCTACGAGTTACTTAGGAATGGTGAAAGAATAACTTGAATAACTATTAAGGTTTCAACTAAAAATCAAAGAAGCCGCTAACAATCTATTGATTATTAGCGGCGGCTTCCTTAAAAAATAAGCTCTAAAGTTCAAACTCAACACCTCCGTGCGCCGCACACCAAAAACCGTGAGCCGTTGTCTCTATTTGCGACCACCACCTGCTGAAGCATTGTTCAACTGCAGTGCTTTATTTGCCAAAGACTTTAAATCAGTGATGCCTGCTGCGTTATCTCGGCGCGCCAAAACTTCGCCATTGCTATTTAAAAATAGTAATGTTGGTAGCGTTTTGATGTCGTAAATTAATGCAATGTGCGAGCCTGCGCCATCCGCATCTACTTTGTAACTGACGAAATTTTCATTAAAATAATCGCCTACTCTTTTATCAGAAAAAACGTTTTTATCCATCGCTTTACAAGGTCCACACCAAGTTGCATAAAAGTCTACAAAGACCAATTTACCTTCGCGCTGTGCTTGTTCCAATAGTGGACGGAGCAATTCCGATTTCTGAAATTTAACCCCAAAATATGGCTCTGCCGCTACCTTATTTTCGTTATAACCATCGACATCCCATGCGCCAGGATCAGCAGATTCGACTTTTCCTTTTTGGGACTGAGGGATGTTTGTTGAATATTTGGAGCTAGAGCAACTAGCAAAAATGCTGAGTCCAAAAACGACTAATAATAGGTGATAGAATTTCATAGTCCTGAATTTTTGTTTTTTATTAATTACGTTTGTTACAGAAGCTGTTAGTTGTTTGAACGTTTCGCACAAACGCCTTAAACACTCCTTTTATTGGACACACCCTTTTTTTTGCACGAGTAGGCATTTATTAGCAATTTCACCTTTTATCGAAATAGATAAAGAGAATTTGCTTGTGCAAAAAAGGTTTGGGTAAGTTCCGTGAAATCAAATTAAAAGCTGCTTTTTTTATTTGAGTGAGGAGAAAGAAGGGAGAGTTCCCATAAAAATGATAGCTTCTTAGGACAAATCTACCTAAAATTAGGTAAAAAACATAGCTTTAAAGAGTTTATTTTGAGACAAAAATTGCATATTTTTATTATTATAAATCTTAATGTGATAAAGGAAAATAGAAATGATTAAGTAAGGAACGCAAATTAAATAAATGCAGATTCTTGACAGGATATTTTGTCCTCCTTTTTCACTTTAAAAACGCTAATTATATCAACATCAATAGCACTTTTAAAGCAAAAAGGGAGAACAAAACCTCACTCCCAAGAATCTGCATTTATTTATTCCGCGTTCCTTAGCTTTGTTAAACTTGAGAAGCGAGAGAATTCTAAGATTTTCGAACTTCAAAAAACATACTCCCCCGCAGCCTTCGGCTGCGGGACGATACCGTTTATTAAGGAAGAAAACGATTCAATACACCAACACCACTCTCCTCGTCCTCAATTGCTCCTTCTCCAAAAATCGAACAACGTAAATTCCATTTGGAAAATTAGCCAGATTAATCTCGGTCTCTCCTGCTTTCAAAGCATCAAACCGCAATAAAATCTTACCAGATAAATCAGTAATAAAAAGCTCTTTTACTGGATTTTTTAGTTTCACTTTAAACCTACCTATCGTTGGATTTGGGTAGCAAATGACCGAATTTTTAGGGTCTTCTTTTGAGTTTGTTGTACCATTGGTTGGGTCATTGATGTTCGCAATTGATTGGTTACACTCGGACACTACCGTAAACTGGCCAATTACTCGAATTAACAAATCATTGAATTTTTCGACCTCATATTCATCCGTTGTTGGTTCAATATGCGCATTACCGACACCGCTATGGTCAGTCAAAAAAACGTACGTCCCATTGGTCGTCAGCGCAAAACTCCGCATCAAATATTCCGTACTTTTATCAATCCCGCTACCTGCAACTGGAATGATACGCACTCCTTTTTCAGCGGCTAAATGCGTTAATTTTTCCAGTTTTTTCAAAATCTCTGGCGTATAATGTGGCGGTGCATCCAAGACCAAAAATAATAATTTAGCGACCGTTTTATCACTCCAATTCAATTGATTCAAAGCAACATCTAAGGCAGCATCCATTGCTTCGGGGTAGTCACCACCGCCACTTGCTTGCTGCGCTTGCATGAATTTTACCGCACTCGAAATATCGTCAGAAAAATCGAATTTTCGGGTTACATAATCATCCGTTTCATCCTTGTAAAAAACACTCCCCAAATTGATGATCAAATCTTCGCGCTGCGCCTGTATCTTTTCAATAACATCCATTAATTCTATTTGTAAGTACGCAATTTCATCGCCCATCGAACCTGTTGCATCGACAACAAAAGCGATGTCTAAAATATTATTCTCATTACAAGATTCCGCTATTTTCAAAAAATTAACACCTTGATTGAAAGGAATCAACTGCTCAATATTGTGCTTTTCTCCTTTGTATTCAACCTTGATGTTCGTCGCTTTTGCTGCATCTTTTTCTGTATTAAAAACACCACTCCACAATTCTACTCTACCTGTATTGTCTGTTTTTGCCGTCCAAATTGTTGTTTCACCGTTTTCTAAAAAAACGGTTGCCCCAACGATGGGAAAGCCTTCGGTATTCAAAACTTGCACCGTATAACGGTCAGTTAAATGAAAATTCCAATGCGTTTCCCATTGATTGAGGTCTTCCGTCGCGATATCTTGCCAGAGTTCCCATTTGCTAAAATCATGAATTTCGCCAGCGGTGAGTGTGCCTGCGGAAATGTTGGATTCAGATTTAGAGACTGCGGCAGCCTCTGAGACAATTGAAGAAGATGACAAAACCATATCCATTGTAGCAAATTCTTCTATACTTTTCACCTTAGCCATTTTGGGCTCCGATTTCTTTCCTTTTACGCTAACACCATCTATATAGCATTCAATCGCACTACTCCTTTTTTTTCGCTCTCTTGTACTACTAACAATCACAACTTCATCTAGTGTTGCGCCTGTTTCCAACTTAAAATTCACTTCTACCGCTCTTTGATATAGTGTCTCTACCGTTTGCATCTGATTTGCATAACCCGCATAGGCACATTCCAGCGTTACCTCTTTATCCTGATGCCACAGCAAGGAATAATGACCAGCTATATCGGTCACCGTCCCTGTTTTGGTGCCCGACACAATAATACTTGCTCCAATCAATGGGTCACCAGTTTCCGCATCCAGCACTTTTCCAAATATACTTACTTGCGGGCTTTGCGCCAATATTTCAGTAGAATTTAAAGAAAATATTGTCATCAACAAGCAATAAGTCAGTAGGCTTAATTTTTTCATTTTTTAAAGTTTTTTATTTTGAAAATGGCACACAGAAGGAGGATGCGAAGCAAATTAAAATTACATAAAATCGCGAGTAACCTTTATATATTTCATAGAATCCCTAAAAATATGGCAGTCAATAAAATCTCCGTGGAATCTCCCATTGTTAATTCAACATTAATTTATTTGGAATAAATCACTTATTGCATGGACATATTAAACGCTTTCCCTATTATGGCTTTTTATTTTCATAAAAAAGCAAATAAGTACGACGTCATCGTACAAAGCTGTTATTTCATATCATGATTAATCTTGAAATAGCGCTTACAACCAACTTAGAAAAATTATGGATACAACTACTTTAGCAATCATGTGGATTGGCTTTATTTTGGCTGCCTACTCGGTTGTCGGGAATGATGTAATTCAAACACTGGGAACGTTCTTAGCTTCTAACGAGAAACGACCCTGGTATGTGCTGTGGGCTTTTGCAGCTTCCATTATGACTGCCACTTTAGTCTACGGATGGGTACAAAATGGCGGCGATGTTTCCTTCGGTCGGCTGATTGGAGATGCAGATAAAGGCTTTGATTTAGTCAATCCAAAATATGCGGAACCAAAGAATATTTCCAGCTTTGGATGGGCTTATGTACTGCCGCCTTTGGTCTTGATGGTCATTACTCGCTTCGGAATTCCCGTGAGTACTTCCTTTTTGATTCTGACATTCTTTAGTCCAAAAGACCTGTATGATATGGTCGTGAAGTCCATGTCGGGATATTTAGTGGCATTCGTGGCAGCGATTATTTTGTATATTTTTATTACTAAAAGTCTGGAAAAAACCTTTGCCAGTACTGAAATGAACGACAAGCAGCGAAAGTGGTGGACGGTTGCCCAGTGGTTTTCTACGGGTTTCCTTTGGACACAATGGCTGGCACAGGATTTCGCAAATATCTACGTTTACTTACCGAGAGCGGTTGATTTGACAACTTTGATTATTTCATTGGCGATTCTTTTGACGATGTTAGCCTATATTTTCTACTCAAAAGGAGGTGCAATTCAAGCGATTGTTAAAGCCAAAACGAATACCGCAGACATTCGGTCAGCGACATTTATTGATTTGTCTTTTGCGGTAATTTTGTACTTTTTCAAAGAAATCAACAACATTCCAATGAGTACCACTTGGGTATTTTTAGGGTTATTGGCAGGTCGTGAAATTGCATTGCGTTATAACTTAGATAAAAGAATTCCAAAAGAAACTTTGGGCGACCTCGGACGAGATTTGGCGAAGGTTTTCTTTGGTTTGGCTGTGAGTATTGCATTGGTTTTCTTGATTCGAGCAATTACGCTTTAGGAAGGAGGAAAAAATAGCTATAAATTCTTGACAGGATATTTTGTCCTCCTTTTTTACTTTGAAAACGCTCATTATATCAACATAAATCGCAGTTTCAAAGCAAAAAGGGAGAACAAAACCTTACTAGAATCTACACTTATTTATTTCGCGTTCCTTAGACTAGATGTCTAGTGTGCCACAAACCTTTGGTTTACGCATTTTGACTTACTTTTAAAGATAACTATCAAGTTCTTTTTGAGTGGCTTTTGCCAACTAAAAATTTGCAGTATACTAAAAAAAATCAATAAAAAAGGTGCTACCGAATTAATTTTCAGTAGCACCTTTTTTATGACTATTCTATATTTAAAAATATACAATTCTATCCACCCAAGTAATGTTTCAACAACTTACTACGACTGGCAGAACGCAATTTATTAATCGCTTTATCCTTAATTTGGCGCACCCGTTCGCGCGTCAAACCAAATTTTTCACCAATATCCTCCAACGACATCGGGTGTTGAACACCGATACCGAAGTACAATTTAATTACATCACATTGTCGCTCTGTCAAGGTACTCAACGACCGTTCAATCTCACGGCGCAAAGACTCTCGGTATTCCAATGCTACATCAGTGCCTGGTATACCTGAATTCTCCAAAACGTCCAATAACGAATTGTCTTCTCCTTCTACAAACGGCGCATCCATACTGACGTGACGAGCGGCGACACCCAAAGTTGTTTCTACTTCTTCGGTCGGAATTTCCAACATTTCAGCCAATTCATCTGCTGATGGTTCTCGCTCAAAAGCTTGCTCCAATTCAGAAAATGCTTTGTTGATTTTATTCAAAGAACCGACCTTGTTCAATGGCAAACGAACGATACGGCTTTGCTCCGCTAATGCTTGCAAAATCGACTGTCGAATCCACCAAACGGCGTAGGAAATAAATTTGAAACCCCGTGTTTCATCAAAACGTTGAGCTGCTTTGATAAGTCCCAAATTGCCCTCGTTGATAAGGTCAGAAAGGGATAAACCTTGGTTTTGGTATTGTTTAGCAACCGAAACCACAAAACGTAAATTAGCTTTCGTGAGTTTTTCTAAGGAAAGCTGGTCGCCTTGCTTAATTTTTTTAGCTAATTCTACCTCCTCTTCCGGAGTCAACAAGTCCACTTTACCGATTTCTTGCAAGTATTTTTCAAGCGATTGACTTTCTCTATTCGTAATAGACTTCGTAATCTTTAGCTGCCTCATGTAACCGTTTATTTTTTAGGTAACAACACCTGATGTGAGATGTTATGCCTGTGAAAAGTTTTGTTGTTTAGTTAATAGTTCGGATGCGCACATAGGAAAATCGTCAGCAATGACGTAGAAATAAATCCATATTGTCTAATTTCTAACCTTTTTAGTGTTTGCATGGTCAACCTAAATTTTATCGCTGCTCAATTTTGTTTTGAAAAAAAATAGATTTTCAGAATTAAAGTTCACACTTTAATTCAAAAACTTACTTTCTTTAAAAAGTAGTGCAAAAGTAATAGAATTTCAGCTTTCTATCAAGTCTTTCTTTTAAGAAAAAAAGAAAAGAATTTTGAGAACTACAGAGAGAAGCGTTTTTAATATTTAAAATATTGTTTGGCAATCTCTTTTATATGGTTTCAAAATTAGATATAAATTTTAATAACTTAGTTTTTCACCAATATTAATTTCATTTTAAAGTTCTTTAAAACAATAGTTCGTGAGGTTATTTTTAGAATATTCTACGGTCTTACAGGAGTTTATATAGAGTAGTTTTAATTATTTCCATGTGTGGGGGATTCCCATACCCTTAAATAATTAAAATTGTAACTACTCAGGTCTTATTTTGGGGAGTTTGAGGGAAGAGTTTGGGCAATAAGCCCAAATTCTTCCCTCAAAAACTCCCAGCCCACCGCCTTCGGCGGCGGGGGAGGAGGCTCAGGAGAAAGAAAAGCAGATTAAAAAAACTCCTCTCTCCTGAAACCCCTTTGTCAACTAAAGAGTACTTGAGTAATTGCCCAAATTCTATTTTTTTAAAAAATAGGCGTCCGATAAGATTAATCAGAGAAAGGATTGCGAAAATAATAACCTGTGCATCCAAACTTAATCTTTTACTAAATTTTACCAATCTTTGCGATTCAAATCATTAGAGACTGAAAATTCAGCAGATTTTTAATAAAATAAAAAGTACCTAATCTCAGGGAGTTTGAGGGTGAAAAGCCGTTGTAAAACGAATTTTCACCCTCAAGAGACCAAGCGCGCCGCCTGCGGCGGCGCGGGGAGGATACTTAGGGGAGAGAAAAATTGAGTTTTTTATAAAAACCCAATTTTTCTCTCCCCTAAAACCCCTTTGTTAATCAAAAACATGTGCAAATTTTTATTAAACTTAATTATCTCTAAAATCTGTTGAGTTTTCAGTTCATTAGTAAAAACAATTTAATAAGTTGGTTCATAATGCACCGTAATTTTTTCTTCTAAAGAATTTAAAAAATCGTTGCATAGCCTTCGTTACGAAACTATTTTTTAAGTTTTTTAGAAGGGAAAAGGACAAGCATAATGGCCCAAGTTATTTTTTCACCGTTATTAAGTAGCTATTCAAGTTAATAATTCTAAATCTCTACTGTCACCAATTCCTTTTTTGCCTATTGATTTGTTGGAAACAGCAAATAAGAAGATAACTAAATTTCTTACTATTGCGCCGCCTACGCCAAATCTACCAAATAATAAAAGTACCAAAAAACTATCCATAGGAATGTCTTTTGGACTCAACCACTTTGCCAATCAGTATCAAAAAAACGAGGAATTAGCCGACTATCAAAACCTGTTAGACAACGCGAATAAAAGTGAAATTGGGCACATGGCATCTGTAGAAATTGGTTGGAAACTTTCAGAAAAGTTAAAATTAACAAGTGGCGTTGAGTTCATCAATGCACAGACACAGTTCGATTTAGTGCAAACATGGGATACCCTTATTTATCTCAACAACATTCCGGGTGCGGAACTCATAAACGCCGAAGCCGAACGAACAGTGAAGCATCACAATACGCAAAAGTATGTTACAATTCCTTTGCTCATTTGGTTTTCCAATCAGTCAAAGAAAATAAGTGTTGGCATCAATGCGGGTCTTGGCATCAACTATCTGGTCAGTCAAAAAGGAAAATCCATTAGACTTTATGAATGGCGTTTGAACGAGGGAGAAACGCCGCTATTTTTCGACTTATTGAGGCAAAAAACGAGATAAATGTTAATATTGACCAAGTTTTTTAACGAAAATAAGGCGAAAAAGAGCAAGTTTCTTCCCGTGAAAATGTCGTTCATAAAGTCTATTAATTCAAATTTAAATATTTCGGAATATAATCAATCTTCGGATGAAACGGTTCCGTACAAAAAGTTTTTCCTATCCTACCAAGTAAACCCTTATCTAAGTTATCAGACAACTGAAAAATGGGCGATTCAGCTCAAATCTACCTTCAGGTTTCAAAATCATGAAAAATCTATTTTCTATGATTTGAACCATTCTTCCCTGCTTTATGGATTGAGTGTTGGGTTTGTCTATACTCCGTAAAGTTCGTATTTTTACTAAAAAATAAATATATCAGAGTAAATAAAAATGATTAAATAAGTTATTCAACCGTTTCACTACTAATTTATTTGAGTGTGTTACAAATTAGTAGCATTGTCATATGTTTGACTTTCTGAAGCTCGACAACCCTAAGATTTTCGAGCTTCATCAGACACAACCGCGCACCGCCTTCCGCAGCGCGGGTATTCATGTAATTTTGGATGTATGGGATTTAAGAAAAGGACAAGACCAATTCATAGAACAGATGGTAAATGACTCTGAAAAATCAAAAGTACTTTTGATTTTTAATAAATAATACACTTCAAAAGCTAACAGAAAAAAGAATGAAGTTGGCGTAGAAAGCTTAATTATTTCAGGAGAGATTTATGGTCAAGCTAACCAAGAAAAATTTATTTTTGAAATAGAAGTTATCTACACATAGATAACGCGTAGTAATTAATCAGATAATTTTATAAACATCTTTTTCCGCTGTTTGCCTTTAAAAAAGACTTCAATAAAAGGGTTATTCAAGCCTTTTTTAAAGAAAGCTATCGAAAAAATCTTATCTAAAAATTTCACCTGATTAATCACTACGTTTTACTTAACAAGGCGTGCTTACTAGCATAATAAAATTAGGGCGTTTCGCTTACCGCTATAACTATTATTTCCAAAAACTAAAAAACCATGGTGATTTGACGCGCGCGCGCGCTCAAAAAAACCAGTCAATTTTAAGCCTCACAACTCGAACAAGACACAATATTCGCAACAAACTCCTTCGACACACTCTGACTCCGCTGATAATACAAGGTTTTCACCCCCAGCTTCCAAGCTTCGATAATCAGTTTATTCACTTCCTTTATTGGCAAGTTGTGCGGAATATTCAAGTTAAGACTCTGTGCTTGGTCAATGTATTTTTGGCGAATAGCAGCTTGCTGTATCACCTCCAATTGACTGATTTCTTTAAAAGTCTTGAATACCTCTTTTTCATTTTCCGTCAGCTCCTCCAAATGCTGCACGCTACCGTGATTGAGCATGATGCTGCGCCAAGTTTCTTCGTTATCTATGCCTTTTTCTACCAACAATTCACGGAGATATTTGTTCTTGCGCATAAAATTACCCTTTGCCAATCCTGCTTTGTAATAATTACTACTATACGGCTCAATTCCCGGTGAAGTTTGCCCCAAAATAGCGGACGAAGACGTGGTCGGCGCAACCGCCATCAAGGTCGTATTCCGTCGGCCATAACCTTCTAACATTTCAGGTTCTCCATAGATATCGGCTAACTCACGACTCGCTTCCTGCGACTGTTCGTTGATGTGTTTGAATATCTCATTGGTCAACGATTTCGACCGCAAACCTTCAAACGGGATGTTGTTTTTTTGCAAATAAGAATGCCAACCCAATACCCCCAAGCCCAAAGCACGGTGGCGTTTGGCAAATTTATTAGCGGCAGATAAGTAGTAATTGCCTTCCGTTTTCACAATGAATTCTTGCAAGACCGCATCCAAGAAATAAGTTGCTCGTTTGACGGCATCGGTGTCTTTCCACTCATCGTACAATTCCAAATTCATCGACGACAAACAGCAAATAAACGACTCTTCCTTACTCGATGGCAAGGCAATTTCCGAACACAAATTACTCGACCGAATGGTCATGTTTTTATCTTTGTAAACGTCTGGCTTGAAGCGATTAATATTGTCTGTAAAGAAGATATAAGGCAAGCCTTTCTGCTGGCGGCTTTCCAATACTTTCGCCCAAACTTCTCTTTTATCTTGGTCGCCTTCAATCATTTCTTGCATCCAATAATCGGACACACAAACGCCGTAAAACAGATTTTGAATGGGACTACCGATATTTTTAATGTCCAAAAACTCCTTAATATCTCCATGGTCAATATCCAAATAAGCCGCAAATGCCCCGCGCCGCACACCACCTTGCGAAATGGTATCCATCGTCGTATCAAACAACTTCATAAAGCTCACTGCCCCACTACTTTTGCCGTTGTCCGTGACCACACTGCCGCGCTCGCGCAATTCGCCGAAGTAGCCCGAAGTCCCGCCACCAATCTTGGTTTGCATGATGACTTCGCCCAATTTATGAGTAATCCCTTCAATATTATCAGGAACGTGGACATTGAAACAAGAAATCGGTAAGCCGCGTTCTGTGCCCATATTTGCCCAGATTGGCGAACTCAAACTCATCCACCCTTTTTCAATTAATTCAATAAATTGCGCTGCCATCTCCGGCTTAAACAATCGTTTGGCAGCAGCCGTCGCGACTCTATCAATCGCTGTTTTTACAGTTTCCCCTTTTAGTAAATATCCTCTATTTAGCATATTTTGGCTCTCTTCATTGAGCCACCATAATCTATCCATTGTTCTTTAATTTTTATTTTTTCACAAAACAGAAATCGGCTTTCGTTGGTCATCAATAGCCACAAACGTAAACTTTCCAACGATGGATTTCTTCCGTCCATCCTCGTACATTTCTTCTTTAAATATTTCAACTTCTACATCCAAACTGGTATTCCCAATTCGACAAACTTTACCGACCAATTCAATAATCGTATCCGCAGGAATGGATTCATTAAAATCAATCTTGCTGGAAGATACGGTCACCATTTTCTTACGACTAAATCGGGTCGCAGTAATGAACGCCACTTCGTCCATTAAGTACATCGCCGTTCCTCCGAATAGCGTGTCATAATGATTGGTTGTGTTTGGAAAGACGACTTTAAATACGCGGGTTATTGATGCTTCAATCCGTTTTTTGTGATTTTTCATACGTTTTTAAAATAAGTCATTTGCCGTGATACTCTTATCGTGTTTCGTATATTCTACTGGGCGTTTGGCAAAGAAATCATCCAAGCTATTGGCAAATACTTCCTCTTCGAACCATGCCATTGGTTTGTAATCAAATTCTGAAACAAAAAACAGTTTTTCCAAGCCAATCTTCATCATGCTTTCGTCTACACGGAATTTCATGAAGTTGAGTAAATTTTCTTTGGTAAAAGCATCAATTTCTCCACCTTCAAAAATCCAATCCAAAATTTCTGACTCCACTTGAATAGAATCGGCGACTACTGCGCGCAATTCTGAAACAGTTTCTTTATCAAAAAAGTCAGGAAATTCTTCACGAATGGTATTCACGATAAACATCCCTGCGTTGGCATGTACTTGTTCGTCGATAGAAGTCCAAGCGATGATATTACTGATGTTTTTCATCACGCCTTTGAAGCGAGTGAAGGAGAGAACAATCGCAAACTGGCTAAACAAGGACACATTTTCTATCAAAACAGAGAAAAGAATCAATGAAAAAACGTACTTCTTTTTATCATCAGATTTGGTGTGCATCAAGGCATCGGATAGGTAATCAATGCGTTTGCGAATGACGGGAGTTTCTATCAATTTTTCAAACTCACTATTGTAACCCAATACTTCCAATAAACGAGAATACGCCTCTGAATGACGGAATTCACATTCTGCAAAAGTGCTCCCCAAACCATTAAATTCTGGCTTTGGCAAATGATGGTACAGGTCGCCCCAAAAAGACTTAACCGACACTTCGATTTGGGCAATTGCCAAAAGGCTTTTCTTAACGACTTCTTTTTCATTGTCACTCAAATGCGAGTGGAAGTCCTGTATATCCGCCGTAAAATCTACTTCGGAATGCACCCAAAAAGACTTGTTGATGGCATCGGTAAATTGGGAAACTTCTGGATATTCAAAAGGTTTGTAATTGATGCGTTTGTCAAAAATGCTCATATTGCTATGTTTAGAATAAATTAGAAAAAACACCAAAGCAATAGAGTCGAAAACGCAGCTACAGACGGGACAAGAGATAGGTCGCCTGTGCGGTAGAGTGTTCGGACGGTTGCTTTTGATGCGAAAGCAATCTCCACATATTCAAGGAAGGTGACCTGGCTTATAGTTGATTTCTCAACTACTTACAGTTGCGCAACAGCTCACGAATTTAACGTGATTCCCCTTAGTAAAAACGATTTAATAACTTGGTCCATAATGAATCAAGTTATTAAATTGTTTTGACTTATTAGTTTTCTTTGTAACAGAGACTTAGAAAACTACCTGAATGTACTTCAAGAGGGTGCAAAACTAATAAATGGTTATTGAATGTTAGCATTAAGTTACCAACAGCTGTTGGCAACTTTTTTTGTTTTTTTTACTTTTTAAACCTATGCCAAGCGCATTGTGTTGGTGGTACAACCCTAAAGTATTTACCTAAATAACTCAAAGGAAGTTGGAGGGAGAAAATGGGTTTTAGAATCCATTTCTTCCCTCCATAATTCCACCAAAAGCCACTTATCTAGGCGTTAAAATGTTCTCTTCTCCCGCAATTTTCCGAAACAACGCCAACGCTACCTCATATCGACTTTCCAAATGATTGACATTTGTAAAATTAGGATTGGCAGATAATTTAACAATCACAGTCTTGGTTGCTGGATTGGCATAAATCGTCTGATTGTAAACGCCTTGTGCCATAAATTCCCCTTGCGTACTCGCTGGAATCCACCATTAGTAGCCGTAACCGAGGCTGTATTCAGTTGGTTGCAAATGCGGTGCATCAGGTGTAAGCGACGCTTTTACCCACTCCATCGGTACAATTTGCTGGTCATTCCATTTGCCATGATTCAGGTACAATGACCCCATTTTAGCATAATCTCGGAGCGTCATATTCAATCCGCAGAGAGCAACCTCCATTCCTGATTTATCCGTTACCCGATAGCCATCGTGCTCCATGCCCATCGGATTCTTTAAATCGGAGTCTGTCCGCATCAAATCCAAGGTAGCTGCAGTTATGAAGGTTTCATCGAGAATCGCATCTCCAAATTTCAACATATCCGTTACCGTTGATTGAATGCCGCCGCCTGGAATTCGGTCACTCAAATTGGTTCTTTTAGTGCACTTGATTTTACCATTATCAGAGCAATGGTACAAGACTGCTTTTCTTTCATATTCTTGGTGACAACGTTCGATACTGGTATTGGTCATTCCTGCTTTGTCTCAGATGTTCTTTTGCATATATGCTTCGTAAGTCAAACCCGATGCCTTTTCAATAATCAATCCCAAAACGGTGTAACCATAAGAGGTATAATTAAACGCTTCTCCGGGTGTTGCCAATAAATCTCGATTTTTAAATAGCTCCGTTGCTGCCGCTAAATTGAGGTATTCTACTTTGTTATTGCGCTCTTTGTTAGATTTAAATCCATTTATACCAGAACTGTGTTGCAGTAAATTTTTAACAGTTATCGTCCCTTCTTTTTTTATTGGAAAATCGGGGATGTAAGTTTGTACAGCAGCCTCCAAATCAATCTTGCCTTGTTCGACCAATTGCATAATAGCAATTGCCGTCATTGGCTTGGCAATCGAAGCCAACCTCGTGATGGTTTCGGTCGTAAAAGGAGTTTTATCAACTTGATTCCGATACCCTTCTCCACCCGACCAACGCGCACCGTCAACTATCGAAAACCCAGCAGCAACACCAACACATTTCTTGTCTTTTATTTGCTGTTCCAGTAGTTCATTAGCGGCAGCGTGCCAAGTCGTTTCTGGCGTTTGACCGATAAGAATAAATGTGTTAATTATTGCGATAAATAAGATTGCGAATTGTTTCATGATTATTCAATTTAATAGATTTTAAAATTAACGTTCGAGCTTTTCTATAAAAATGTTCAACCGTTACTTGAAAGCAAAAGTAAGCGCAAAAACTTATTAAAACCTATATAAAATGGGCGTTTGGGATGAAACCAACCGTTTTAGTGATGAATCAAATGACTGCCAACAAAGTTTTTTTATAAGTCGGAGAAACTGGGATGATTAGCTCGCCCAATTGAATGTTTTGAGTGTCAGACCAAGCGATAAAATGGGTAGGATTTATCAAATAAGAGCGATGAACTTGCACTAAATCTGGGACTTGTTGCCCTATTTTTTTGAGGATGCTACGGAGTAATTTCTTTTGTGTCCTTTGATTGTTCAGATAATGAATTTCCACATAATTTTGCGCACTGGAAATACAAATTAAATCAGCGGGTAACACTTGCAAAACATCTGCCTTATTGTCTCCTCGCAAAATCAGTTTTTGTGGCTCAATTACGACTTCTTTAATCTGTATTTCAGTCTTTTTACGCGAGATATAGATACGTCCCAAAATTAAAATAGCACTTAAAATAACCATAGTTGGCAAGTAGATTTCCCCAGCAAATGACCCAAATGAATAATCGCCATTGACAATACCCGATTTATAATATTGAAAACAACTGAGTAAACCCAAAAAATACGAAAAGCTGAGTATCAAAATTTCTAGGAAAATATTCCACTTTTTCAGTCGTCGAAAAATCCAATTTTGTAACGGAATAATAACCACATAACTAAGCACAAATAGTAACCCGTAAGGCGGCATTATTTGAAACCTGATGCTCATTGGCAATTCTGCGGTATCATACGGACCGACAATCACCAAGAATATGACTAGCCAAATGCCCATTAAGATGCCTAAAATTAAATGAGCTTTTAGGTTGGTATTGAGCTGAATTGGAAACATATTTTAGTGTGAAATTGATTGAATTAAAATGTTAAGATAAAATATTCCCTCAAAAAAGAAGTTTATAAAAGACAAATCTAAGTAGGTGACCTTAAATAATCGACATTCTCTTTAATCAAATTCAAAATATATTTATGAAATTCAATTGGCTCTTTCTAATTTTCACCGTTTGTACCCTGCCGCAAATGAAAGCACAGTTTTCGCTTGGTCTGACGGGCGGATTAAACTTTTCTGATAGACACAATCAAAACCTTCCTGAAGACTTTAATTTAGGATACAATCAAGTAATTTATCAATATTTTTGTGTGATTCCGAAGTATCAATTGAGTGATAAAATTTCGGTCAGTTGTAATGTAGAATTTTCCTAAAAGGGCTTTGAGGAAGCATATCTTGATGGCGTTGAAATAGAAAACTCCTTTAAATTTCGGACGAATTATATAGATTTCACACCCAATGTTGAATACCACCCAATAAAGGCAATTTCGTTAGATGTTGGGATGTATGTAGGGTAAGCGTTCGGTGAATCGCATCTTGCACCGTCGTTATTTCGGTCGCATCTTTGCATCAAAATTACAACAAAAAGAATCACACGATGCAAAAGAAGCGACACACTTTATCTCAGATGGCACCGATAGTATCGGACTTTACCGATTATGAAGGAACCAAAGCGGACTACTGCGCCAAATTAAAAATCAACCCACATACTCTTGACTACTAGCGCAAACGGGTAAAAACACGACAAGCCGCTGAGCAGACAAAGCGACAAAGCGGATTTATTCCTCTACCAGCGCCCCGACAGATAAATGTCATAGCGGCATCCGAAGAAACTGTTTGTTTTATGCTGTATTTGCCAGATGGCAAGCGGTTGGAATGTTGGAATGTTGGAATTTCCGCTAACTACTCCTACTGAAATTTTACACACCATGCTACAAATTCCCTGCTGATGTTTGCCTTAACTGAACGCCACCGTTATTATTTATACGCCCACGTTTGTGATATGCGCAAAGGCTTTAATGGTCTGAGTGGACTAGTACGCAACGAACTGAATACGGACCGATGCTAACTAAAAATTGTTTCATGTATGATAAATTTTGCATAGCAATTGTTTCAGAGTATTACTAAAAATACTCCCTTTGTACTGCTATATGCTTGGTTAAAAATGAAAATTATATTTGTTTTCCATTGATTTCTTTGGAATCTATTCGCTGTTCCATCGGAGTAAATATATAGAAATCTTAGAAATTTTTCTCAATATTCCCTTTAGATTCCCTCCAATTAACAACAAAGCCACCTCGATAAAATATCAAGGTGGCTTGCTGTCATTTCTGTCTGTTTGTGTATTTCGTCAATCACCACTTTTGCACTTGTTGCTTGCTATGCGATAGCATTCAGTAGACCGCGAGCTTTTGATTCTTTACTTTCTATCTCGGTCGGCGTGGACGCTTCTACTTTAGCACGTTGAGCAAGCATAGCTTTAATGTCGTCAACTTAAGGGAAAAAAGTTGTAGCTTAGGGGCAAAATGATTAAATCGAATAAGGTATTCACAGAAGTGATTTCACAAATAAATAGTGAAAATTTCTTAGTCGAAAATCGAGTCAACGAGCGTGATTTTACGCGGAATAGAAAATTAAATTTTCCAACTTTAGTGATTGCATTTATCAACAGATTGACAAAGAGTTTAACGGTTGAACTGAACAAGTTTTTCCTTCAATTTAAAGATGGTCAAATGGTAAGTAAACAAGCTTTCAGTACAGCTCGTTATAAACTAAAACCAGAAGCTTTCATTGAATTAAATGAGACATTTGTGAAGTCTTATTATCAAGATAATACACATAGTTTGTATGCCGATAAATATCTTCTTTTAGGTATTGATGGCTCTAATTATGAACTACCTTGGTTTGAAGACATCGTTGCAGAATTTGGCTTCGTAGATAATAAATTAAACAGCCATCCTCGGGCAATGGCTACAGGAATTAAGTTATGGGATTTACTAAATGAAATTGCGGTAAGTAGCAAAATTAGCAGATATAAAGCGAGTGAAACAGCGATGTTGGATGAACTTTGGCAACCGACTACTGATTTATTAAACACTTGTCAAAATGCTCCAATCATTATTGTTGGTGACGCTTATTATCCTGGTCTTGCCAGATTTATTGAATTAACTGAGAAATCTATTCACTTTTTAATTCGCTGTAAACCAACCTTTTGTAGAGAAGTCGTTGATTTTATGTCCAGTGGCTTAAAACAGCAAATTCTTCATATAGATTTACACTCAGACCATCGTCGTCGGTGGCGATTAAAGGGGAAAGGTATATTAGAGCCACCTGCAGAACTCGTGGTCAGAGCAGTTCGTATTGAAAAAACAGACGGTACATCTGGATGTTTATTATGTTCTGTATTATCTGAAAATGACTTATCTATTGAACAAGTAAAGGAGATTTATTTTTTTCGATACGGTATAGAAGTTTCTTTTTATTTTGAAAAATTCAAAACAGAGGTTGAAGATTTTGCAACAAAAAAGGCGATGGGTATTTATCAGGAATGGTATGCAAATATTTTGTCAATTAATATGACACAATTATTGATAGAACAAGCGCAGAAAGAACTGGATGAAAAACAAAAATACACTTCCAATAAGCACATTTATAAAATCAATAAATCAGTAGCTATTGGCATGGTCAAAGATGAAATTCCAAAAGTTCTTTTTGGGCAGGAAAGTATGCACGAATTTATCCCAAGAATGGTCAAAATTATTGGTGAATTTAGAGAACCAGTAAGACCGCAGAGAGTGCTACCCAGAAAAAGAAAACATAAGGTCAAATATCATATGAATCAACGAAGAATCACATGATAGTTTCCCTTAAGTTGACGACATTAA
>JBLHWU010000054.1:0-30820 GCA_047629355.1 Saprospiraceae bacterium
ATCGCTCCAGCTCCTTCACCAACCAACCAACCTTGGTCATTTTTATTGAAAGACAAGCTCGGTTTTGCATTGGTATTTATAGCATCTTTTTGATTTCGCAGCAACACATTTTCCATTCCTCCAGAAAGATCAACACCGCCAACAACAACCGCATCCACTTCGCCCAAAGAGAGCATATTTTGAGCAATTTCTAAGGCTTTAAAAACTGAATTTTCGCCACAAGAAACCGTAAATGCTGCTCCTGAAAAATCCCACAACGCTGCAATTCGGCTCGACATAATATTGCCTACAAAACTCGTATGCTGACTTGGTGTTTGCGCGCCTTCTCGGTAGTAAATTCCATTTTTGCAAAGCGTTTCCAATTCTGCTTCTTGCGCTGCATCCAATTCAATATTACTCCGCTCCAACGCCTCTTTCAATTGCCAACTCACATCCCATCGCGCCAAATAATGATGAATTGCCAACTCCGATTCCATCGCAATCAACACCGCCACATTTTGACTTTCCGATATGCCCGCATCCTTCAACGCATTGTCTGCAATCTTTAAAATCAAGGCCTGTTGCGGTTCTAAAGTCTCTGCTTCTTTTGGCTGAATTTTATACCTAAAAAGGTCAATTTCAAAATCTTCGATGTACGCGCCTTTCGGTGCTTTTCCATCCGCAAAACCATATTCTTTTAACAACGCTTCATTTTCCTCAAACCCTTTCCAACGACCTTTCGGTAATGATTTAAAATGCTGTTTTCCATTATAAATCGTTGAATAAAAGTCTTCCAAATTCGTGCAATCCCCAAAATGTGCATCCATTCCAACAATCGCCATCGGCTGTAATTCAACAGGTTTCGCTGCAATTGCTTTTGGCTGATTCTTGGTGTAATTATTTACGACCATGTGTGCATTTGTGCCACCAAAACCAAAGGAATTGATACCCGCTTGCTTGTCTTTATCCGCCCATGGAATCCGCTCATTTATGATGTGTTCCTTCCCCATCCAACCATTATCTGGCAGCACCGGTTCTTGCAAATTAATATTCGCAGGAATCTCTCCTTTTTGCATTGACAACAGCACTTTCAGCAAACCTGTCATCCCCGCTGCGGTCAACAAATGCCCCATATTCGATTTCACAGAACCCAATAATGGCTTGACCTCATGCTCTTTAAAAAAGTTGCAAATCGAATTCATTTCCGTCACATCACCCAACGGCGTTCCCGTGGCATGACATTCCAAATAATCGGTATTTTTTGCTTGAATTGCTCCCTGATACGCTCGTTCAAATGCCAATCGCTGCCCTTTTGGGTTTGGACTCAACAAAAATTTCCCACGCCCATCATTCGATAATCCAATACCGCCAATCACCGCTAAAATATTATCTCCATCTCGCTCCGCATCCTCCAATCGCTTCAATACAACCATGCCTGCACCTTCCGAAGAAACCAATCCTGCCGAGTCCTTATCCAACGGTACAAATTTCTTATCTGCCGGCGAGTAGGCGTGAAAAATTGAGAATCCCATGTGAATAAACAATTGGTCAGACGCACAAACCGCCCCTGCCAACATCAGGTCAGATTTCCCCGTCACCAATTCATCACAAGCTAATTTTATTGCATATAAGGAGGTTGCACAAGCCGCATCCAAAGCATAATGACTGCCATTCAATCCCAACGCATCGTTGACCATTTCCGATGGCGTTTTGGTCAATACTTCATTGTTTGGTAAAGGTTTATTATCCCTTAGTTTAAAATCTTTATTGTCCAATAATTCTTGCGCCGCCGCCTCTACGGTCTGCGTATAAACCGACGACAATAATTGATGCGAAGAACCCGTCGGAAACGATAAATTTCCTAAAATCAATCCACATTTCGCACGACTTTCTTTGTTCTCCAAATAACCACTATCTCGCAAAGCTTCCTTCGCCACATAAAGCGACCATTGGTATAATTTATCTTGCTTTTCTAAATAATCCGCCGGCAATTCATACCCCGTTGGGTCAAACTGAAAGTTGCGGATATAGCCTCCTCGCAAGGAATAACATCTATCCACAACGCCCTTTTCTGATTGAAAAAACCCGTCGGGGTCTGCTCCAAAATCCGCTTCCGTCGCCAATCCTGTCAAGTCTTTCTCTTGCAGAAGGTTTTGCCAAAATTCGTCTGGGGTGGACGAGCCTGGAAAAAGGGCGGAAGTTCCTATAATGGCTATTTTTTGCATAAATTAATTATCCTTTTTTACGTTGGTTTAATAGTGCCGCCATGCTCTGGCTTTGAAAATCTTGAACATCTTTGTTACCAAGAGGGGCGCCACGCTGTGGCTGTGATTCGAGTATTATCTAGGAATTTCATTGAAAAACATAAATAATCAAATTTTGAAGACACGTCTCAATCAACTGCTTCAATCAAAGCCACAGCATGGCGGCCCTCTTAAACAACATTATTTCAATCAATCAACTCCCTACCATTCCAACCCCTTCGAAACCGTCACCGTCGCCCCTTCCGTCAACATATAAACCTCTCCTTCCGTATCATAAACCGTACAAGTCGCCACCATCTTAAACTCCGTCGCCTCCACAATCGCCACATTCACCAACAACTCCTTCCCGAATGGAATATCTCGATACAAAATCGCCGAATTCGTCTGCAAGGGCAAACTCTTCGCACCATCATTGTATTTTTGCACCCAAACAACCATTCCTTGATATTGAATGTCTGCAAAAAAGGTATTCACCGATTGAACAGGGAAGTTACCTTGTTCAGAAAGCGGTACCGTTGGTGCTTTGCAAGACAAGACAATTTGCTTATCTGTTACCTCCAAAATTTGCTCAATACCTTGGAAGTATTTTCCATGAAACAACGAACCATCTTTGTACAAAGTCGCGCCATCTGTTGGTTGATATTGACCACTGACTTGATGCGTAAACTTCGGTGCAGCAGGAACTAATTTTCTATTCTTCAACGTCACTGTTGCTTTGTAGTGATAGGTTGGTAATTTGCCACCTTCACTTAAAACGGTCGCTTCAAAAACAATCGTTTCTGCTGATTTTTCTTGCTCTTTCAACTCAACAATATAGTCCAATTTCTGCTTACCATCAAAGACAATTCCTTTGAACAATCGCGTATTTTCGACTTTAAAAACTTTAAAATCAGGGTACAATTTTTCACAAGTCTGCGCCATCCAACCGACTGCATTCACCACTGGTAAAACCGCATTATTTTGAATGACATGGTGTTGCAAAAATGGGTTGTTAGCTTCTTCCAAATGTCGATGAATTCGATGCGTTTTCAAGTCACCAATATGACTGATACCTGCGGGTAAAGTACCACCGATAATCACTTGTGGTTGATTCGAATAATCACTATTCAATTCATTCACCAACATCGCTGCGCCGCCTTCGCTGTTGACTAAAACAACGCCTGCTGCTTCAAATTGGGCTTTCAATTCGCCACTCACCATTCCGCTGTCCCATGCGCCCCAATTGATGGCAGAAACGTGGGTATTTGGATGATTCGTTTTGAATAAATGTGCTGCTTTGCTCAATATTTCATTGGCAATAGCGTAGTCGGTTTGTCCTACATTTCCATAAAAACCAGCTACCGACGAGAATAACACCAAATGGTCTAAATGATCTAAATCCACTGCGCCCAAAAGCGTCAACAAGCCATCCAATTTCACAGACAAGACATTTTCAAAATCCGATTCCGTTTTGTCTTGAATGTATTTATCTGCCAATCGACCTGCACCGTGAACAACGCCTGTAATTTTTCCAAATTTTGCCGTTACCGTATTTAAAGCCATTTTAAAACTGGCTAAATTTGTTACATCACCTTTCAAATATTCAACTTGTCCGCCGTGATTTTTAATCGCTGAAATCGTTTCGTCCATCTCTTTTTTAGCGGCAATATTGCTGTATATCTTTTTCACCAATGGCAAACTTGGTTGCTCTCCTCGCTCCTTCAAATCATTCATAATCAGTCGCTTCAACGTTCCTTCATCACTTTCATTTTTTGCGAAAGCAGATACTTCAAAACCAAAATCTGACCGTCCTAATAAAATGAATTTACATTGAAACGCTTCTGCCATATCAATAATGCATTTGGCAGTTACGCCTTTTGCACCACCACTTACTAAAAAAACAGAATCTTTCGTAACTGTCGTTTTAATTTGTTGATTTTCAGCCATTTTCATTTCCTGAACACTCGTCGTTTTGCGACCTTCTTCTGAGAATGCAACTTCCGTAATCCCAACATTTGCATCGTGCATTTCTGCAAAAACCTGCTGTGTCATTTGCTCAATTGGCAACTCTGGCTGAATATCTACGGCTCGACAAAAAACGGGTGACCATTCTAAATTGAGACATTTTACCAAACCAGTAATTCCACCGCCAACGACAGAAACATTACCTCGCTTTCCTTGTCCCAATTTGCCATCCATGCGAGTGACGGTCAAGAAATTAGCTCGCTGTTCTTCACCCAATTCATTCAAATTCGGTTGCAAATGCTTCGCTAAAAAGAATAACGTTTTCACCACTGCTCTTTCTGCGGCAAAATGCTGCACAAAGTTCCCATTTTGAAATTCAAAATGTGGATGCAAATGAATGAAGCTACCAATCTTTCCGTATTTCGTCTGAACGCTTTGAATCGCATTTTTAACCGCTTCATCTGAATTGGATATAATCGAAACTGCATTTTGCGTTTGCGGATTCTTGATATTTGGCAAATTCAAAACCACTACTTGATTGCCTTTTTCTTTTAAAAGTGCAATCATTTTCGTCGTCAATTCAGAACCATCGTTCGTTACTAAAGCAACGTGTGTTTTTGGTAACGAAAATTCCAGAAAATCAGGTTGTGGTAAATATTTCAAGCCAATTTCACTACGAGTAACGCCGTGAAATTCACGCGTTTTAACCACCTGACTCTGCCCTATTTTTGCTGTTGAAACTGGTTGGGCAACCGTTAATTCAGTTTCAACTATGCCTTTTTTCCGCCAACGTATTCTACGATTTCTCCCAAGGTCCGCAACTCCGTCAATTCATTCGGATTGATGCCGGACATCTGTGGATATTGCGCCGTTAATGCACCAAAAATCTCTACGCGTTTGATGGAATCAATTCCCAAGTCTGCTTCCATATCCATTGTTAACTCCAACATTTCTGATGGGTAACCCGTCTTCTCACTTACCACTTCTAATAATGCTTTTTCTAATTGTGCATCCCCTGCTGCCTTGTTTGCTGAAGGTGCAACTGATGCAGCAATTGTTTGAACAGGTGCAGCTGTAGCCGCTACGGTCGCGCCACCTTTTCCACTTACATAAACTACAATCTCCCCCAAGGTCCGCAACTCCGTTAATTCATTCGGATTGATGCCAGACATCTCTGGATATTGTGCCGTCAATGCACCGAAAATCTCAACACGTTTGATAGAATCAATTCCTAAATCTGCTTCCATGTCCATCGTTAACTCCAACATTTCTGATGGGTAACCCGTCTTTTCGCTTACGACTTCTAATAATGCTTTTTCTAATTGTGTTGTATCTGTCGCGCCAGTTGTTGGTGAAAGAGTAACTGGTGCTGCTACTGCCTGAACAGGTGCAGGTGTCGCCGCAACTGCTGCGCCTCCTTTTCCACTTACATAAACTACAATCTCCCCCAAGGTCCGCAACTCCGTCAATTCATTCGGATTAATACCGGACATCTCTGGATATTGTGCCGTCAATGCGCCGAAAATCTCAACCCGTTTGATAGAATCAATGCCCAAATCAGCTTCCATATCCATCGTCAATTCTAACATTTCTGCTGGATAGCCTGTCTTTTCGCTCACTACTTCTAATAATGCTTTTTCTAATTGAGTGGTATCTGTTGCGCCAGTTGTCGGTGCAGGAGTAACTGGTGCTGCTACTGCCTGAACAGGTGTAGATGTCACCGCAACTGCTGCGCCTCCTTTTCCACTTACATAAACGACAATTTCGCCCAAGGTCCGCAACTCCGTCAATTCATTCGGGTTAATGCCCGACATCTCTGGATATTGTGCTGTCAATGCGCCGAAAATCTCAACTCGTTTGATAGAATCAATGCCCAAATCAGCTTCCATATCCATCGTCAATTCTAACATTTCTGCTGGATAGCCTGTCTTCTCGCTCACTACTTCTAATAATGCTTTTTCCAACTTAGCAGTATCTGTCGCCCCATTTGTTGGCGTCGTGACTGTTACTACAATTGGCTTCGCGACAGCAACTGCAGATAAAGTTGCTGTGGTTGCTTTTCCGTTGCTATGCAAAGGCGTTTCTGGAACAATTGGAGGGAAATTATTCGTAATGGTTCGCTGAATGGGTGCGTTCCCGTTTCCATTAGAAGTTCCTTTATTATTCTCAATTTGCGAACTCATCAATTGCAACAACTGCTGCGATTGCTCATTTTGCGCTTGCATAAAACGCTCGAAAATTTCTAAGGATTTGGTTTGATTGGATTTAAACGATTCCAGTGTGGACTGGAGTAGTTGCAACATTTCTTTATTCATAATTTCTTCTTCATTTTCAATTTGAGAATTAATTCCATTTCCAACCGGAACTTCTACGACCTTTTCTACCTCAACTATTTTTTCGACGATTTTCTCGATTTCAACAATTTTTTCAACAACCTTCGTTTGACCGCCGCCTGAAATTTGGAAACCGTCGTTCAAAACATCTTGATACGCTTTTTGCGTTGGTGCAGAAACGAAATTATTACCGCTTATTTTAACATTCATTTTCGTCAATGCTGGCAAAGCTGGCATTTCACGTTTATGCGGGTCAACATTTTTCAAGGTCAAACCTAAAACACGCAATTGCAGCACCGCTTCCCGAAATTGCAAATCACTGTCTTTTTTCGCATTGACATTCATCGCCACCGCAACGTGTTCTTTGTCTTTTAAAATGTTTTTCACCAAATTCGTCAATACCCCTTTTGGTCCAAACTCTACAAAAATTCGTCCACCAGCTGCGTGGATATTTTCTACCTGATTTTTAAATAAAACAGGGTTTAAAATCTGATTTCTTAAAATGGATTTTAAACTGTTTAAATTATCAGGATACACCTCGCCCGTTGTATTTGCATACACTGGAATCGCTGGTTTATTAAATTTTTGTTTGGAAACAAATGCCGAAAATGGTGCTTGTGCATGCTTCACAAAATCGGTATGAAATGCTGCGGAAACAGGCAATGGAACAACGGAGAAACCTTGCGCTTTCAACGCTGTTTCTGCTGCTCGAATTGCTGGTGTACTTCCACCCAAAACGACTTGATTGTTGGAGTTTACATTCGCAATTACGACGCCATCCATGCTTTTAATCGCCTGACTAACCGCTTCTTGCGAAGACTTCACTGCCAACATTGTCCCTGAATCTTCATTAGGATTGGCGATTGCCATCGAAGCACCTCTAGTCTTGGATAATTCCAAAAAGGTAGCATCCGTATAAACATCCGCTGCCCACAATGCGGTCAATTCACCATAGCTATGTCCTGCTGTAAAATTGGGTTGGAAGCCTGCTTTTTTCAAGACTTTATATTGCGCCATACTCAACATTCCAATTGCTGGCTGTGCAAATTGCGTTTGCGTTAAATCTTGCTGTTGCGCTTTCCGTTTCTCCTGATTAAAAACAGGGATTGGAAAGATTTTTTTAGATAAATTTTCTTCGCCATTCGCATTGAACAAAGCATCTATTTGCTCAATGGTGTTGGTTACTTCTGGAAACGCATTCGCCAACTCTTTCCCCATTCCAATATACTGCGAACCTTGTCCAGCAAATAATGCCACTACTTTTTGGTTGTCCGTATCAATACCATTTGGCCGATAATAAATGCCTTTCGGATGACTCCATTCGTTGGTATTCGCTTGCAAGGTTTGAATAGCCGTTTCTAATAAACCTTTACAATTATCAATATCTGTGGCAACAAACCCCAATCGAGCATTCGTTTTATTTGGTGTGGTATCTTTAGTTGTTTGCACCAAATTATCAAAAGCCGCCGCTGCATCTGTACCTTGCATTTTAGACAATGCTTCTTGACAAACTTGCACTAATTGCGCAGGCGTATTGGCTTGGAATAAAATGGTTTTATAAGGCTCATGCAACCGATAATCCGTCGCTTTTTTGCCCGTATATTCCTCCATTGCGATGTGAACATTAATTCCACCAAAACCAAACGCACTCACTCCTGCACGACGAGGATGTCCATTTTTCAACCAAGGTCGAGTCTCTGTATTGATGTAAATCGCAGAATCTTCAATGTTGAATTTGCTGTTCGGTTGCTCCACATTAATCGTTGGTGGCAACACTTTATGGTGTAATGCTAAGACCGCTTTGACCATACCCGCAGCACCTGCCGCTGCTTTGGTGTGACCAACCTGAGACTTCACAGAACCCAATGCAATGTGCTGTTTTTGTGGATTATTTGCACCAAAAACCATTTGCATCGACGTAAATTCCGTTGGGTCACCCGCACCAGTTCCAGTACCATGCGCTTCCAATAAACCAACTGTCGAAGGTGCATAACCTGCATCTTCGTAAGCCCGATTCATCGCCAATGCCTGACCAGCAGGTCGTGGCGCATAGACAGATTTGAAACGTCCATCGCTCGAAGTTCCGACACCTGTAATGGTTGCGTAAACTCGGTCACCATCACGTTCCGCATCTTCCAAACGTTTCAAAACCAACATACCTAAACCTTCGCCAATCAACATTCCGTCCGCTTTATCGCTAAATGGACTGATGTTTCCTGATTTAGAAAAAGCAGGCGTTTTGGAAAAAGACATATACATAAAAGGCGAATTGTCTGTATCAACTCCACCCGTCAACATCATGTCGCAACGACCTTCGACCAATTCACTCAACGACATTTTGATGGCACTCAACGAAGCCGCACAAGCTGCATCCACCACACTATTAATACCACCGAGGTCAAAACGATTGGTAATTCGACCTGAAATCACGTTACCTAGTAGACCTGGGAAGGAATTTTCATTCCAACCGATGTAGGCTTTTTTCATTTTATCAACAATACGTGGGATATCATCCTCTGCGATGCCACTCGACCGCAATGCACGCTCCCAAATCGGATATTGCAACCGCGCAATCAAGGGGGTAATCAATTTTTGACCACCACCGACGCCGAGCAAAACGCCCGTTTTTTCCTTGATTTCTTTGGTTAACTTCAATGATTTAGGTCCATAACCTGCATCAATCAACGCATCCCTTGCAGCAACCAAACCCAGTAACTGACTAGCATCTGTTACCTCCAAAATATTCGGCGGCAAGCCAAATTCCATTGGATTAAAATCAATTTCAGGCAAAAAACCACCGACCTTACAGTACGTTTTATCAGGCGCAAACATATCCGCATCGTAATAGTCATCAATTGACCAACGGCTATCTGGCACTTCCTTAATGCTATCCTTTCCTTGAACGATATTCGTCCAAAACTCTTCAATATTCTTTGCGTCTGCAAACATGGCAGACAAGCCGATGACGGCGATAGGTGTTTTTTGAAGCGAACTATTGATGTTCATAAACGGAGTTTATGAATGATGAATAATAAATGGTGAATGATGAATTTTCGTAAGTGCAAAAATTCATCATTCATCATTTATCATTTATCATTCTATTATATAGTAATTCTAAAAAGTTCTTCTTGTATTTCTACCAACTCTAAGCCTTTTGGTGTACAAAGTCCTTTTAAATAAGGAACTAACATCCCAAAAGTGAGTCGTTCTTTGCTGTATTTTGAAACGGGAAACATGGCGTTGTCTTTCAGCATTTTTAGCATCGCTAAAACGGTTTTGCCGACAACTTCTATATCCAAATCTTCCACAAAAACGCCGTCCTCTTTACCCCATCTTGCCATATCAATCATCTCTTGATGTGCGAAATTGCCCGTCTCTTGGTAAGATTCATTTAACAAACCTGGATAATAATGTAAAATATCATTAAAAAAGCTTGGATTCACCTGATGTGACCGCTGAATTATCTTTTGCAACAACCGTCCCATCGCTTCAATCACGTTTTCAGAATCGTCAAGTACCGCTTCATTTTCCGCTTTTATCTTCGCATGATAGACTGCTAAAACTGCTTTCAGTAACGCAGGCTTATCCTCAAAATGATTATAAATTGTTCTTTTTGACGTATGTAGTTCATTGACTATCTTACTAATAGTAATGCTTTTTACACCGTGTTCGACAAATAACTCTGTCGCCTTCTTTATAATCAAATCTCTGGTAATCATATTTTAAAATCAGTTAATTTAAACGGACGGTAATATTTTTGTTCCAAAAGTACCGCAAAGGAAAGGTTAATTATTGGAAGTTGCAAAGGGTTGATGAAAATTTAACGAAATGTTGTTATTTTTCAAAAAAAATGGTGAGTTACTCCAACGAGCAACTCACCAAAATTTAAATGATTTATACCCAAAAATTTGCGCCTTAGGAACGCGAATTAAATATGAGTCACCCCAGACTCCTTAAAAAGAATGCTTTTAGTATCCTCAAAATCTTTCACTACAATGCTGTAATCAAGCCTACCATTTGGTCGCGTAATCCGCTGAAACATTCCAATGGTTTCGTTTACATGATATTCTTTAATGTATTTCTATAAGTTAAAATAGGGGGTAACTACTCAGGTAGCGCGGATACGTTAGTTTAAAAGCGAATGAATCTTTCAAATACCCACAAAGTTAAGCAAGAGCCGTATCTGTTACTTAATTTTCGAGGTGATCTTTATCTAATTGTACTAAAGCAATCAACTTGTCCGCTACCGGAGTAGTTACAAATAGGGTGATTTTAAAAATTACCCTATTTGTATATGCGCTACTCAACAACAATCCGCCTCACAATCTGCCCTGCTTCTCCCTTCAATTTCACAAAATAAAACCCACTCACCAAATCCTTTTTAAAAATTTCAATCACCTCACTATCAATTATTTCCGAAAACAGCACTTGCCCATTTACATTGGATATTTCCAATATTTTAAACCGCTGCCATTCCCCTTCTATCACTAATTTTGTACTAAATGAAAACGGATTTGGAAAGATTTTTACCCGCTGATTTTCAAATATATCTTCTATACCTGTATCCAAACAAAACGGGTCCGAAAAACGCTCCTCTGTCGTAAAAATAGTATCTGTCAACGTTTTCAAAAAAGCGACCAAAGCATCTTTTTCAGCGAAAGTCAAACCCAAGTTTTTGGGTGCAGAGCCTGGTCCATCCATCCGCAACTGCGGTGCTAAAGCTGGATGCGGCAACACGCCGTTATCGTAATGCTGCACCACATCTTCGAGCGTTTCAATACTACCATCATGCATATAAGGCGCAGTCAATTCGATGTTTCGGAGGCTTGGTACTTTAAATTTTCCATTGTCATTTTGCTGCCCCGATATCGCCCCTACTCCTTGGTCTTCATACATCAAATACAGCCCATTATTACGTGGATCAATAGATGTTTGTAAATCGCCTTGGTGACAGGCATCACAATTGCCCCGCGTTTGATTGAAAAAAATGTCTTTGCCCTCATTTTCTTCGTCGGTGAAATTTGGGAAAGGCATTAATTGCGCCATACTTCCGCCGCCGCCAACCTCTGCACGCCCTACATCGTACTTCGATTCATAAGAAACCAATGATCGCACAAATTGAGACAAGGCAAATGCAATCCGTTCAGAACTCACCTCCGATGTCCCAAAGGCTGCTGCAAAAAGGTCAGGATAATAATCAGTAGCCGCTAATTTAATTTCCAAATCTGTCAAATCCATACCCATTTCAATACCATCTTGAATCGGTAAAAGCACTTGTTCTTCGAGTGTCCCAGCACGTTCATCCCAAAAGAAGTGACCATTTTCATAAAAACGAGCATTACTTAAATTCATCGAATTTCGAGGCGTCAAACCACCTTCAAAACCCGTACTAAATTGGTCTGGGTCAGAAAATGCCAATTCCTGTGGATGACAAGAAGCACAAGAAATTTCGTCATTAGCGGATAATTTTTGATCATAAAAAAGTACCCGCCCAAGCGTTGCACCTTCGTCTGTAATTGGGTTAAATGCTGGAGTATTGTCCTCGTCTTGCAATTCATTGTTCAAAAAATCAGGTAAATCAATGTCTGCATAATTAAATGGCGTGTTTGGTAAATTTAGACAATCCGTCAAAAAACCGGGTGGCGAAAAAGTCGCTATTTGTGGGCTAAATGAAAAGCCAATAAATGTTACGAAAAGCAGGAAAACAAGTATATCTTTTTTCATGTTGTGTTGATTTATTTACCTTGGAAGACGTTTTTACAAATTTCTTGCACAAAAATTGTAAAAAAACTGGATACTTTTATATAATTCTACGTCTTTTGCGCAGCGGCGACTTTAGTCGCCAAGCTCCTTTTAATTGAGCGGCTGCTTGGCGACTAAAGTCCCCGCTACAATAAAGTTTAAATTTCATGACCAATAATATCATACTTCGGGATTATGACGCGCAGCAGTGGCTTGAATTTGGTTCGCCAAAGATGGTGCTTACAACGAAGCATTTACACGAAGTTTTACCTATTTTACAACGAGTAGAATCCTTGATTCAGGAGCATCAATATTATGCGGCAGGCTTTATTAGTTATGAGGCTTCGACAGCTTTTGATGATGCTTTGCAGACGCATAAAGGCGATGATTTTCCATTAATTTGGTTTGGTTTGTATGAAAAACCGACTGTTTTTAATTTTGATAAAAATGTAGCGAATAATGCTTTTGATTTAAAATGGTTGCCTTCTATTTCTAAAAAAGCATATTTTGAAGCATTAGAAAAAGTCCGACATTTTATAAAAATTGGGGATACGTATCAGGTGAATTTTACGATGCGGCAGTTTGCAGCAGCGTATTTCCCCCCAGCCCCTAAAGAGAAGTCAGATGCCGCTTCAGAATTTGACACGACAAATAATCAAAAACCATTTAATCAACTCAAATCAAACTCCCCTTTAAGGGTTGGGGGTCAGCGTACCGCCTTTTCCCTCTTTCAAAATATTGCTCAAACGGCTCCCTACGGCGCATTTATAAATATTGATGACTTTTCGATTTGTTCCGCTTCTCCAGAGCTGTTTTTTAAAGTTAAAAATGGTGAAATAACAGCTTCGCCGATGAAAGGAACGGCTTCGCGTGGTCGCACCAACGCGGAGGACGAATTTTTAAAAAATCAACTGTACAACTCTCAAAAAGACCGTTCAGAAAACGTGATGATTGTGGATATGATTCGCAATGATTTGTCGAAAATTGCAGCAATCGGAACGGTAAATACACCGAAGCTTTTTGACATCGAAAAATATCCGACGGTCTGGCAAATGACGAGTCGCGTAGAAGGAAAAACGACGGCTTCTTTGTCGGAATTGATGACGGCCTTGTTTCCTTGTGCGTCGATTACGGGTGCGCCCAAAGCGAGTACGATGCGGATTATTTCGGCATTGGAAAATACACCGCGCCGCATTTATACGGGCACGATTGGATTTATTAAACCGGATGGGGATATGCAATTTAATGTGGCCATTCGGACGGCTCTTTTTGATGAAAAAAATGGGCGAGTCGAATATGGAACAGGTGGTGGAATTACGATAAAGTCTGAGACACAAAAGGAATATGAAGAGGCTCTTTTAAAAACAAAAATAATCACACAATCAACTAATAGTCAAAGTTTTAAACTATTAGAAACCATACTTTGGTCGTCCAAAAACGAATGGTTTTTATTGGACAAACATTTGGAAAGATTGGCAGATGCTGCGGCTTATTTTGGTTATAAAATTGATTTGAAAAAGATTGAAGAAACCTTATTTAAACGGGCTGGTCGATTTGAGAAAATCGCACAGAAAGTGCGATTATTGGTGGAGAGAAATGGGACATTTATTATTGAAAACCATGAACTCAAAGGAAGGAATATGAATGACGTATCTGATAGCCCTGCAGGTATCGGATACGGACGAAAACCAGTTCAGATAGCGACGCAACCAGTCGATTCTTATGATGTTTTTTTGTTTCATAAGACAACCAACCGAGAGATTTACGAGCAAAATTTACGACAATTCCCTGATGCTAAGGATGTGATTTTATGGAATGAGCGCGGAGAAATCACGGAATCTTGCTATGGGAATGTCGTCATTTTTGATGGTGAAAGTTATTGGACGCCTCCTGTGGAATCTGGCTTATTAAACGGTGTTTTTCGGCAGTATTTATTAGAAAAAGGGACGATTCGAGAGCGGGTTATTTTAAAGGAGGAGTTGGAGAAAATGGACGCAGTATTTTTAGTAAATTCGGTAAGAAAGTGGGAACGGGTGGAGATTTTAACGGAGGAAACGGTCTGACACTTAATGAAATTGACACTATCTTTCATAAAATTTAAACTTTAAAATCAGTCAATAATGTCTAAAAAAACGAAGTATTGGCAGTGCCTTTGGCTGTTAATTTTATGTATTAGTTATTGCGGTTGTAGCGATTCTCAATCTTCAAAAAAGATATTACAAAGCAACGAAATAACAGTTGTGAAGGGTGAAAATAGTTCTATCAATCAAGTAAAAATACCCGACTCTACTGATACTTTCACGCCCAATCCGCATTTTGAAAACTATCTAACCGGTACGCCCATTTTTGGAAAAAATTTCGTGATTGCGCTTGAATATCCAAAAGGAGAAAAGCGGCATCCACTCAAAAATAAGCAGTTTTTATTTAGAATTAAAGGCAGTATCGAATCAAAAACAGGAGATGCGCCAACTAATTTTAAGTTGCGATTGTTCACCAATCAGATTGCAGATTTTAGAAACAATAAGGCGCGAGAGGAATGGGCTATGGAATTTGATAAAACAGGTAATTTTTACCAGTTTAAAATGGGAAATATTTTGATGAATATTGATGTTGGAATTTATTATTATATCATTGAAAAAGAAGGGGAAATTGAGCCGTATTTTGTTGGAAAAATTTCTTTGTTGTAAAAAAGCAGGTTCTTTGAAAAATCCCGTACACAAAGTGTCCCTCAAAACTCTTTATTAAAATAATAGCAAACTGGTGTTTCATTGAATTTCTAAAAGAACTAAAAAACATTCAAAAAAACGTAACAAACTCATGGGTAAAATTCACGAATCTATCACGCCAAAGCTATCTGAATTCATTCAAAAACAAAAGCTATTTTTTGTCAGCACTGCCCCACTTTCAGATAATGGTTTAATCAATAATTCTCCAAAAGGATTGGACTCTTTTTGCATTTTGGATAAACATACGGTCGCTTATATTGACCTCGTGGGTAGTGGCGTGGAGACGATTGCGCATTTGAAGGAAAATGGACGAATTACGATTATGTTTTGTGCTTTTGAAGGTGCACCAAAGATTTTGAGATTGTATGGGAAAGGGGAAGTTTTGGAACGAGATACCGCATCTTTTGAAGCGATGCAACACCATTTTCCAGATTATATCAATGCTCGGTCGATTATCAAAATCAAGGTTCAGCGCATTCAAGATGCTTGCGGCTATGCCGTGCCGATTTTGGAATTTAAACAGGAACGAGATGTGCTGGATAAATGGGCGGCGAATAAGGGGACGGATGGGATAAAGACCTATATTCGGAAACGGAATTCGGTGAGTTTGGATGGGATGAAGGGGGTGGAATGATTTGAGCGTTCAATTAAAAAATGTCCAACATCCTTTACGAATGCTGGACATTTTTTTTGAAGAAAGACCTATTGAAATGTAAGTACTTAAATAACTACCATCTAATTTTGACATCTGAGAAATGAGAGAATCCTAAGATTTTCAAGAACTGCGCGCTGCCTGAAGGCAGCACGGGTACAGTCTTTAGGGAAGAGCTAATCAATACCCCTTCAAATCCAGCTCCTCCGAATAACTCAACGCCACCCACTTCTTCATCTTTTTCTGTATCACTTTAAAATGATGCAAATCCTCTTCCGTAACCAAAGAAATCGCCTCGCCTGCATTTTCCGCGCGCCCTGTTCGACCAATACGGTGGATGTAATCTTTTGGTGAGCGCGGCAATTCATAATTGATTACATAGGGCAAAAACTCAATATCAATACCTCGCGAAAGCAAATCGGTGGTCACCAAAACAGACAGCTTCCCCGTTTTAAAAAGATGCAAAGCTTCTGTCCGTGCACCCTGACTTTTTTTAGAATGAATAGCCATCGCGACAACGCCGTTTTTCTTTAATTTATCGACCACATTATTGGCTTTGTAAACGGAGGAAGTAAACACCAAAACCTGTTCCATATTGTTCTCTCGAATCAAGTAACGCAGCAGCGGACCTTTCTTTTCATCCGTCACCAACCAAGCCGATTGCGTGATTAAATCAATGTGATTCTCGGGTGGCTCAACTTTTACGACAACAGGATTTTTTAATAAAATATCCTGAATATTCGCCACATCTTTGCTCAAAGTGGCAGAAAAGAGGAGATTTTGCCGTTTTTTGGGCAAAAAACTAAGAATTTTATGCAATTCTTCTTTAAAACCTTTATTCAATAATTTGTCTGCTTCATCCAAAACAAGCGTTTCCACATCCTTCAAACTCACCGCATTCGACTCCACCAATTCTATCAATCTTCCTGGTGTTGCCACCAAAATGTGCGTGTTTTGCAAGGCCTTCATCTGCGGGTTTATCGACACGCCGCCAAAAACAGCCAAGGACTTCACGCGCTCGGGTAGTACTTTATTAAATTGCCAAAAAACTTCATTGATTTGCACCGCCAATTCTCGCGTAGGCACAACCACCAAGACCTTTACCTGTCGATTTCTCAATCGCGTATCTTTTTGTAAATTGGTCAAAACAGGCAATACGAAACTCGCCGTCTTTCCCGACCCCGTTTGCGCAATGCCCAACACATCCCTTCCTTGTAAAACCACAGGAATAGCTGCTTCCTGAATCGGCGTTGGTTTGGTGATATTTTGCTCTGACAGTGCTTTTTGAAAGGCGCTTGGTAAACCTAAGGCTGTGAATGGCATAGAATTGAGTTGTTTAATTTTCGCGCAAAACTAACCTTTTCTACCGAACGAATAAACTTATTTTGACCGTTTAGTTACATTATTCCGCTCCAATTATTAGAAAACATTGCACATTTAGATATATTTCGTTTAATTTTGCGATTCTTTTATTCAATTAGTCGTGAACTATTTTTCTATTTATACATTATTCATTCCTAATTGTTCATTATTTTAAACACTAAATATGGCTTTAGTTGATTATATGTTAGATACTCCTTCCTACGGTTGGGAGGATGAAAAAGGCAAGTTAATAAAGCCTTCTGCCAAACAGCTTTTCTCAGAATTTTTTACGCGTTTAAATATTTTTAAATCGAAAAAGAACTGGTTGGGCTTCGTTAGTTGGATGTGGATTGCAATACTCGCGCCGTTTTTGGTCGTGTTTTTTGTTAAATTTTTCAGCTGGAAATTGTTAGCAGCAGGATTCGTTTATAGTATGGTTGTCATGGGCTCTCACGGTACGGTTTGGTATCACCGATATGCGACACATCGAGCGTTTCATTTCAATGGTCCTGTTTGGAAGTTTATTACGAGAAACTTGGTTTTAAAAGTTCTTTTGGAAGAAGCTTATGTCGTTTCTCACCATGTTCATCATTCTAAATCAGAAAAACCTGGTGACCCATACAATTGCATGGCAGGTGGTTTGTATTGCTTTTTAGCAGATGTGAATCATCAAAAAATCGCGCAAGATTTAAGTGAAAAAGACTACGAAAAGGTAAGTGGATTTTTGAATCACACAGGCATGTATCGCAATACGTATGCAGAATATAAAGAATGGGGTTCTATCGCCAATCCTTACCGGACGGCGATTAATTGGGCAGCAAACTGGATATTTTGGTACTCGGCTTTCTTTCTAATCGGTGGACATGCGCTTGCATTTGCCTTGTTTGGAAGTGCTGCATTTTGGGCAATAGGTGTCCGAACATTTAATTTTGAAGGACACGGAAAAGGGGAAGATAAGCGAAAAGAAGGCGTAGATTTTCACTGGGAAGACTTTTCAGTGAATCAAATTTGGCCAGGGTACGTTGCAGGGGAGTGGCACAACAATCACCACCTATATCCGCGTAGTGCCAAGAATGGATTTTTGCCCTATCAATTAGATTTACCTTGGTATTATATTTATACGGTGCATAAATTAGGCGGCATTGATACGTATCGGGATGATAAGAAACAGTTTTTAGAAAAGTATTATTATCCTTATAAAAATGAGAAAGTAGGAGAGAAAGTGAAGTCGTAAATTATTGATTTTTTATGAAAAAAGCGTTGTCAAAATTTAATTTGACAACGCTTTTTTTTAAATTAAAAATTATGAATTGTGTATGGCGCGCAGTCCCCGAAAGGCTGAAACTTTTAGCTAATGAAATCCATGTTTTCAAAGCAAATTTAGTAATAGATCCCGCTTTAGAAACGATATTTTGGGCAACGCTTTCAGCGGATGAAAAAACACGAGCAAATCGCTTTCGTTTTCCAATACATCGAGCTTATTTTATTGCAGGACGAGGGATATTACGACGACTTTTAGGGCAGTATTTAAATGTTTTGCCACAAGATTTACAATTTGAATATGAAGCGCAAGGAAAGCCATTTTTAGTTGGCTTTTCCAATTTTAAATTTAACATTTCTCATTCAAAACACCATATTTTGCTGGCTTTTTCTCAAAAAAAAACGATTGGCGTTGATGTGGAAGTGATTGACCCAAAGATTGAATTTGAGGTAATTGCACCACGCTTTTTTTCTAAAAATGAAGCGACTACCCTACTCGCTTTGCCACGCACACAACAACCTGCCGTTTTTTATAATTGTTGGACACGAAAGGAGGCTTTTATCAAGGCAAAAGGTGGGGGTTTGTCAATTCCGTTAGACCAATTTGAGGTCACTTTACTACCAGAGGATGCGCCAAAGTTATTGGCGATTAATTGGGCGATGGAAGAGGTTGACAATTGGGAATTATTTTCGTTTCACTTGGAAAAAAATGTAGTTGGAGCGTTGATTGTAGAGGGAAAAGTTGACGTACATTTTTTAAAAATAACAAATTAATTTACACAGTGAAACGAATTTAATAAATTGAGCCATAATGCGGCGTGATTTTTTCTTGTAAAAAGCTTAAAAAAATAAGTATGTAGCCCAGTTACGGACTTATTTTTAAGGTTTTTGGAAGAAAAAAGGACAAGTAAGTACCTGGATACAAATAACGGCTCAATTTATTGAATACGTCTTACACAGATACCATTTCCCGATTTTCCACATCCCAAACCTTTAGTTGAAAACACCTAACGATTTCCGACGGCATCAAAGAAGTCTCTTTCGCCTGTTGCAATTCTGGTATTTTTGCATAAGCTTCTGGCAATCGATAAAATGGAATTTTTGCATTGACATGATGAATGTGATGATAGCCAATATTTCCAGTAAACCAGTGCATGATTGGACTCATTTTCATATAACTGGACGACTTTAACGCCGCTTTTATATATGTCCAACCTTCCTTGTTTTCATAAATCACGCCTGGAAAATTATGTTGTGCATAAAACATGTAGGAACCTAAAGCGTGCGAAATGACAATAGGCAATAAAAAACCTAAAAGCATCATTTTCCAACCAATCGCAAAGACTAAAATCGCCATTAAACCAAAGTGCAGACCTAAAGAAAGCAACGAATCCCAGTGTCGTTTCGGGCTGACGGCAAATGACCGAATGCAAGTGCCCAATATAAACGCGGACACATAAGAAAACAATATATTTAAAGGATGCCGAACGAATAAATAAAGTCGTTTTTGGGTAGTAGATAGACTTTCAAATTTCTTCTTGGTGACTATTGGAAATGAACCGATACTCGAACCATAAAGCTTGGAATTGTGGCTATGATGATGATCATGCGAACGCTTCCAAATACTTCTTGGAATTAAAATGTAGAGTCCGAAAAGTGCAAATAAAGCATCTGCCAATCGCGATTTTTGCAAAATAGAATGGTGCATAAAGTCGTGATAAATCACAAAAAAGCGCACCAAAGTAAGTCCGGCTAAAATGCTGAAAAATACTTGTACGTACCACAAGTCCGTTGTAAAGATTGCACCGTGAAGTAATAAAGCTATACCTAACGTACTCCACGTTAGCCACCAACTCTTGGTGCGATTTTCCTTGGCGTATGGCTTAGTAGCCATAATTAATGCTGTTCCCGATTTCATAACGCAATGATAGTTAATTTGAACGTTTTGTAGGCAACTGAACAGTAATTTTACGGCAATGTTTTCATTTTTGTCGTTTATGTTTCCAGCGGCGGTGCGACCATAGCCAAATTTCGGGTTGCTCACGAATATTTTGTTCGAGACGGCGAGTATGTGTTTGAGAGATTTCTTGTTCGGTCGTTTTTTCGGGATGCGCGAAGAGTAACTCCGGTTTGATGGTGTAAAAACCTCGCTTTGGACGTTTGACAGAAATGTAGACGATGGGATATTTTATTTTTTTTGCTAATTTTTCTGTACCCGTAAAAACGGGCGTGTCCTGGTTTAAAAATTCCATCCAATAAGCATTATCAGGAGAGGGAGTTTGGTCGGCTATAAAAGCAGTCGCCGTTAATTTTTCTCGGTCGCCAAACATGCCACGCAATGCGCCTTTCATGGAATATAAACCATTACCAAAACGCTTTCTCGCTTTAACGATTAGCTTTTCAAATTGCGCATTTTTTAACGGATGATAAATCACAAATAACTGATGAATGGGCTCTAAAGCAAACCGAGCCCCCGCCAATTCCCAGTTGCCAAAATGTCCCATGACAACAATCACGCTTTGATTTTCGGCTTTATATTTTTGAAATAAACTGATATCTTCAAAATGAATGTGTTTGCGCAAAGATTTTTCACTGATTGTCAATGTCTTCAGGGTTTCTACAATTAAATCACAAAAATAACGGTAAAATTTGCGGCGAATTTTAGAAATTTCTTCTTCATTTTTTTCTGGAAAGGCGTTAGTTAGATTAGTCGTTACAACCTTTTTTCGATACCCAATCATGTAATATAAAATGACAAAAATGACATCAGACAAGCGATACAATGCCCAGAAAGGTAGTATTGATATAGCGTAAATAAATGGTAAGGAAAGGTAAAACAACATGATTATTGATGTTTAAACAAAAGGAGTTTGAGGATGAGCAATGATTTTGCAAAAATCATTGCTCATCCTCAGTAACTCTACTCGCGTTGCCTGCGGCAACACGCACTGTGTTTTTTAAAGCTCGAAAATCTTACAATTTTTTCACTTCTCACATTCAAGTGAAATTCAGTCTGCAATATATCAGTAGCTATTGAACTATCAGGGCATCAATAACGCTTCTTTTTTCTCCTTTGGAAAGGATAATGCTTTCCGACTTTTCTTATCAAAAAGCACCAAAACAGCCTCCATTGTACTTACCAAATCCTTAGTTTCTGCGTTGTACATTTCGTGCAAGATGGTGAAGGCTTTATTGCCGATATTGACTAATGAAGATTCGACATAAAGCAAGTCATCTTCGAAAACTTCGCGAAGGTATTTGATGGTTTGCTCAACCACAACAATCCCTGTGTCTTCTTTGCCGCGACCCAATTCGGTTAAGCCCATTTCTAAGCCGAAAGCGCGACCTGCGTGTTCAAATTTATTGACGTAGTACATGACATTCATGTGATGATTGGAATCGCATTCCCAAGTCATGACGGCGCCTTTATAGGTTAGTTTTTTCTTCATTTTTAATGCTTTGTAGCGGGGCTGTTTGGTACGCGGTGGGTTTTTGCCCGCCTCGTACCTTTATGTGCTAACCAAATACTTATGTACTGCCCGACGATGTGGGTTTCCCCCACCTCGTCGGGCAGGATTTCATTATTTGATATTCAACGAAACTTCCCCTAAACTTTCCACTTTCGCACTCACCTTTTGCCCCGTTTTCAAATAAACCGCTGACGTCGCTGCCCCTGCCATAATTACATGACCTGCTTTGATGGTTTCCCCATATTGCGCCGCCAATCGAGCCGCTGCCACCAATGATTCCCAAGGGTTGCCCAAGATAGCTACAGACGAACCAGTTTGTACAATTTCACCATCAACCATCAGGTCAATTTTCAAATTATCCAAAGACAATTCCGGCGAATGCCATTTTCCTATCACCAAACCTGCTGACGAACAATTGTCAGCAATAACGTCTTCCAAGGAAAATTTAAAATTTTGATAGCGGGAGTCGATTATTTCGATTGCGGCCGCTACACCTTCCACATAGTCTTTGACATTTTCCAATGAAATTACTGAATCAATGTCCTTTTTTATTAGAAAGCAAATCTCTGGTTCAGCCCGCGGATGAATGAATTTTTGAAATGGGAAATCATCACCATTTTGATACTGCATTTCATCCGTCAACCGTCCCCAAATCATATCGTGAACGCCCATTTGCTCCATTTTTGCTTTGCTGGTAAAGCCCATTTTCAAGCCAATTGGACTTTCACCGCGAGCATATCTGCGCTCCAAAGATGCTTTTTGAATCTCGTAAGCATCCGTTTCGGAAAAAGGCGTTTCCAAACTAATTTGAGGAATGGATTGCGCATTTTTTGCTGCTTCGTCGAGGGTTTGCGCAAGATTTTGAATATTCATTTTAATATAATTTGATTAGAAAAAACGCAAATTTACGGATTATTAAACTTTATTTCTGAAAACTCAACAGATTTTAAAATAGTTGATTTTTCATAAAAACAGTCAATTTTAACTCAATATGAAGTGGTAAATTTTAAGAAAGGTTTGCTAAAAAATAAGAAACAAGAAAATCGCAAAATTTTCGAGCTTCAAAAAACACAATGCTCCCTGCCGCAGGCAGCGCGGGTGAGGTTTTTGAAGGATAAAAGTGATTCACACCTAACTTTGTTTTGTAAGAGGTCAAAATGAAAAATCTGTTAAATTTTCAGTGATGCAACAGTTTTTTAATTTCACTTCCGACCGTCAACCATCTGCCGTTGACCATCAACCGTCTAAAACTATTGCCCCAACAACTGCCCACTCAATTGCAACAACTCCATTTCAATCACCTTTGCCGCAAATCTTGCAGTATTTAGATTGGTTTCTGCATTCAATAAATTCAACTGCGCTTGTCGGTATTCGATAGACGAAATTTGCCCGATTTTTTGCTCTTCTTTCGTTCGTTCAAAATTTTCGCGATTGGTTTCTACCGCCGATTTTTCAACGTCCAAAACGAATAAAGCATTTTGATAGTCTCCCCAACGATTAATGACGTCACGTTCGATTTCCTGAATAATTTGGCTTTGTTGCAACCGTTGATTTAACAACTGAACTTGCACATTCTGCGTTCTAATATCACGAGCACCACCGTCATAAAGGTTCCAAGCTACGCCTACCCCTAAGCCAAATCCCCGATTGTTGGAAGATTCAATAAATGATCCTGTTGCTGCATTAGAATAATTAAAGTTATAAGATGCATCCGCCGTCACAATTGGTTTTTTTTCAGCATCAATAATATTTAAATCCATTTCATTAATCACCAAATTCTGACGATTTAAAAGCAGGTTCACATTATTTTCTAAAGCCGCAGTTTGTAAATTTACTAAGGTTAAATTGGTTGCATAATTAACGGTTGTATCTACGGAAAAAGTCTCCGTCGTCGTGCGTCCCATCACTACATTCAACCGTCGTTGCGCATTCACCAAAGCCTGTTGTGCATTCAAAATATTGACGCTGTCCCGCTGAATATCGACCTGTGCATTTAGCACATCCAAACCACTACCCTGCCCGTAATCCAAGCCAATTTGAGCGCGTTCCAATCGCTGTCGGGAAGTTTCTATTGTTTGCTGTAATACATTCAAGTTAGTTGCCAATCGCGCCAATTCGTAGTATTGATTGTAAACTTGAATCAGGTTATTTTCAATCGTTTGCCGCAGTTGCAAATTGGTCAAATTCAAATTCTCTTTCAACTGTTCCAAAACGGCTTCTCGACGTTCATTATAAACGGTATAATTCGCAGCGACTCCCGCATTTCCATCCCAAGCTAGGGCATTCGAGGTCGCTACTTCCATACCGCCGGAAAACTTTTGAGTTGACCCACCTAAATCAGCATTCAATCCACCACGAGCATCGACCGTTGGAAGATAGCCGTTCGCTTTTTTATCCGTATTGTTTTGGGCAATTTGGATGTTGTTTTTGGCAATTTGGATGCCGTAATTATTGGTTAGGGTGATGTCAACAGCTTGTTGAGTAGTGAGCGTGTTTTGGCTAAAAACAGTACTAGAAATTAAGCCAAATAACAATATGTTAATGGTATTTTTAATCATAATCAATATAATATTTGAGTGTATTTTCGAGTAAATTATTGAGGTTATTTTGAATTAAGCGTTTTCCATTTTTCAAAAAAATCAGCTAATCGCAAGCAAGTAACTTTTGGAAAACCAATGGTTTTTTAAATTTTAAAATGAGCGTCATCTGTTATCAAAAAATCAGCATTTGTAGCAATCGCACAATCAACAAATTTATTATCATCTGCATCTTTTTCTATTAAATTCCAACGATAATAAACTTCTTGTCGCTTCGTATTAGGCAATGCTAATATCAACCTGACTAAATTATTTCCCAAGGTTTTACTTTCCAAGAAATGATTGATTATTTCGACATATTCATTCAGAATTTCTGTTGTCACGCTCAAGTGAATGTCTCCTTTTCTTATCGCTTCAAAAAGTGGTCGATAAGGAGATTATTTACCAAACATTTTAATCAGGCAATTGGTATCAAGTACAATTCTCATAGATTTATTTCTTTGAGCTTCTAAAATGAATATCCTTGGTCATATCTTCCCATTTATCTTTTGTCAACTCTTTTTTATCCCAAAAAGCATCGACTTCACCAACAACATTATCGTAGTAATATTTAACCAATAATTCCTTAATTTCAAGCAATTTTTTGTCACTCATACCCTTTGAAAATAATTCCAAAAGATGAAATTGAATTGGATTGGATTTAATTTTGATGATTGTGGATTTAATGATGCCATTTCTATAAAATTTAATTATCAATGATTCTCCAAAATAAGAATAATTCTTAATTCTACATTTTTAATTCCACATTATCTTCCTCCGCCTCTCTTTCCGACTCCATTTCCTTAATCGCACTCTCCACCGATTCCCGCGTTGGTTTCTTACCAGTCCACAACCATTTTGCCCCGACTTTAATCCCATTATTTGCAGACAGCAACAAGGGTAAAAGTAGCAACGTCAACAAAGTGGCAAACGCAATTCCATACGCTACTGAAATCGCCATTGGAATCAAAAATTGAGCAGAAAAACTCTTTTCAAAAATCAACGGCGCCAGTCCTGCAACGGTCGTAATGGAGGTTAAAAATATCGCTCGAAAACGGGAACGTCCTGCTTCAAATAAGGCTTCTCGATAAGGAATGCCTTCTTTCAGTAAACTATTAAATTTTCCAATCAAAACCAGTCCATCGTTCACCAAAATTCCGACCAAAGCGATGATTCCCAAGAAGGATAAAAAGTTGACAGATTGATCATGCACCCAGTGTCCCCAAGCGACGCCAGGGAAGCTGAAAATTATCAAAATAAACAGCAAAAGCGGCTGACTATACGACCGAAAAGCAAAAGCAATAATCAAAAACATCAAGATTAAAACAATTGGAATGGTTTGTCCAAATGCGGCTCCAACCTTCGCAAATTCTCGATTTTGACCTTCATATAATGGGGTCACTGATGGGTATTTGGCAATAATATCAGGAATGACATTTTCTTTAATTTGCCCTAAAATATCTGGAGCAGAAGCCTTCAAACTCACCAAATCTGCTTCTATCAGAATCTCGCGTTGTCCATCCAAGTGATTGATGACGACCTCGCCCCGTTCAATGGTATAAGTCGCAATTTCTGACAAAGGTACTCGATTCCGCGACGGCGTGACAATCCGCATGTCGTCCAAGTTTCGAATACTGCTGCGGTTCTCTTTATCATAGCGCACCCACACCCGAATTTCGTCGCGTCCACGCTGAAAACGTTGTACCGATGCCCCAAAAAAACCAGCTCGAACTTGCGCCATTACATCATTCGGAGTTAGTCCCAAGAGGTAGGCGTTTTCTTTCAATTTCAACTTAATTTCCTTGATACCTGCGGGGTCATTATCGGTCACATCTTTTAGCTCCGCATTGGTTAGCAAATTCGCTTTCAATTCCTTTTTTGCCGCCTTAAGTTCTGCAATATTATTGCCATTTAAAGAAATAGAAACTGGCTTTCCACCAAAAGCATTTCCAGCATTAAAAACCACACTTTCGGCTGCGTAAATTGGTCCAACGGCTTCTCTCACTGCGTTGGCAACATCATTGGCTTGGAGGTCATTTAATTCTGCGGACAACAAATTTAAAGTCAAGGAACCGTTGGAGGAACCCGGTCCAACTTGCCGTACAATATTTCTAATGACGGGTAGATTATCTGTCTGGTTCTCCGTCAATTTTTCATTCGCTTCCCAGGCCTTTGCTTCAATCACTTGCGTAATGGAATCCGTAATACTTTCCGCCGTTCCCTGTGGCATTTTCAACGTTACGCGAACGACTTCCGACGATACCGATGGAAAAAAAGAGAACCGAATAATCCCGCCTTGAATTGCACCAATTGTGACAATAAAAATCGCAATCGGAATCGCAAAACCCAGCACTTTATAAGTTAAAAAAAAGCGCAGTGCCGGTTCATAAACATTCGTACGCAACCAACCAATAAAACGGTCGGCGTAGTTGTTTATCATAAAACTTTTACCACCCTTTTTCAAAGCATTGGAATGGGCTAAATGCGAGGGTAAAAACAAAAAGGCTTCCACTAAAGAAATCGCTAAAATGACAATTACTACGGTCGAAATCTCGCCAAAAAATGCTCCAAATCTTCCCGGTAAAAACCAGAACGTTGTAAACGCCACAATTGTCGTAGCAATCCCTGCAAAAACGGGTTTGATAACTTCCAGCGAGCCATCGATTGCCGCTTGAATAGGCGTTTTTCCTCGCTCATAATGGCTAAAAATATTTTCACCAATGACAATTCCATCATCCACCAAAATCCCAATAACGAGTATCATTCCAAAGAGAGAAATTACATTTATCGTCATAAAAGACGGTGCAAAAATAAACAGTCCAAAAAAGGAAATCGGTAGACCAACCGCTACCCAAAGTGCGATACTTGGCTTTAAAAATAGCGATAATAGTAGCAAAACCAGAAAGATTCCAATCGCCCCGTTTTCCACCAATAAATCTTGACGATCGCGAAGTGCAATTGAATTATCTGCCGTTACGGATGCTTGCACACTCGTATTTTCGCTATTAAATTTTTCAACGTATTTTTTAGCGTTCGTATTCGCTTCCAAAATGTCTTCGTTGTTGGTTGTACTAATTGAAAACTGTACCGCAGGGCTACCATTATAGGACACTCGGTCAGGAATTTCCGAAAATTTATCCCGAACTTGCGCCACATCTTTCAATCGAACAACTTGTCCACTCCCACTTGCTTTGACAATCAAATAATCCAATTCATCTCCATAATATGCTCTATTATTGGCACGAATTAAATACTCCTCTGTATCCGTTTTGATATTTCCACCCGTCGTTAAAATATTTGCGTTTCTAACCGCTACTGCCACTTCTTGAAACGTTAAATCATAGGCTCGCAAATCATTTTCGCGCACTGCAATTTCAATTTCTTCATCTGGAAAACCTGTCACTGCCACCTGAGAAATATTCGGCAATGCCCGCAAATCACTCTCAACTTTCCGTGAAATTTCCTTCAACGTCCGCAAAGGCACCCCTTCGCCCCAAATAGCAAACGTAATCGCCTGATTTCGATTCTCTTGTTTGGCAATAATCGGCGGTTCCATATCGACCGGAAAAGACGGCACTCTATCCACCGCATTTTTCACATCCGCGAGTACCACATTGATGTCCACGCCCTCTTCCGCTTCGACGGTAATCGTCCCCGCATTCTCTTGTGACTTGGAAGTAAAGCGGTCAATACCTACCAATCCACGCAGGTTGTCCTCAATTTTGAGAATCACGCCTTCCTCAATTTCCGCAGGCGATGCACCCGGATAAACAACCGAAATATTGATTATTTTGGTGTCTTCCAACGGAAAAAACGACGAAGTCAGCGACTGCGAACTAATTAACCCAATCAAGACAATCGCTATCATCGAGACGTTGACGGCGACGGGGTATTTTATAAAAAAGGAGATTATTTTTTTCATTAAATTGTTGATTTGGTTTAGACCTCCCTAATTTCATTAGGGCTTACTGCTGTTCAATCACTCCGTGATTTTATGGAATACACAATCGTTAAGAAAACCAGAGATTTTCGGCAGGTCGCAATTTAGAAAATCCCATTACGTTAGACTTCAAATTGTTAATTGCTCATTGCTCATTGCTCCAACTCCTTCACCACCATCCCATCATATCCACCCGGCACCAATCGACTAATCATCTTCGTCCCATCCGCCAAACCACGCACAACCACCGTATTTTCCTTAAAATAAACCGCTTCAATCGGCATTAATTTCAATAAAGTATCTTGTTGCAAAACAAATAATTTATCATTATCGACAATCAATTTTCGAGACACTTCATAGGTATTTGATTCTTCTTTCGCCGTCAAGTCTGCCTCCAAATATTGCCCTTCTCGCAAGTCTTTACCCGACACTTGAATGTATGCTTTTATCGTCTGCGAATTGGCATCAATCAATGGATTTAGGCGATTGACTTTACCTTTCCAGTCTTTGGTACGCTCAATATTGTGCAAGGCGACCGATTTGCCCACTTTCAAAATATCGGCATACTGCGCATTCACCGCCACTTCCAATTCATAAATGGTTGGATTGATGAACTCGCCCAATTTTTGACCAGCCCGCACCAACGCACCTCTATCCACCAACGCTTCCGTCAAAACACCGGTGAAAGGCGCGTAAATACTGTACTTCACCAACCGTTCTTCCAAGTTTTTGACATTGTACCAAGTTGAATTGATGCCTTGTCCTGCGATGAATAATTTTTCTTTATCTGAAGTCGTTTCCGGTAAGGCTTTTAGTGGGGCATTGACATCAAAAGTAGTAACGTATTGCTCCCATTTCGCAACTGCATCAGCGTAATCAAACTTCAAATCAGGCAATGCTGCGACAACTTGATTGTACAGATTGCTCTTTTGCGCCCGTAGATTTGCCCGAAATTCATCGCTATTGATGCGCAACAAAATGCTCCCTTTCTTATAGCCAATCCCCGGCTCAAAAGTATTCGCGCTATAATCAAAAATGCCTTGCACTTCAGAGAAAATTTCTACCCTATTGCGCGCGGCAAGCGTACCACTTGCGGTCACCGAAATCGGCGTTTCTCCATTTTCAACCACTTCCGTAAATACTGTTGGAACAGGTGGTTTGTCCTTAGCAGGCGGTTGCTTTTTAGAAGCTGCCAATTGATTTTTTGCGAATAACGCACCGACAATAATTAAAATGCCGATAACGCTGATGATGATTTGTCTCATTTATAGAAGGTATATTCGTGTATATGAAAATTAATGTATTGGTTGTTTATTGCCTTAGAAATGTGAATTAAATAATTTCGCATTCCTTAAAGGTTAACAATGCAACTATTCTTATCCGTTAAGATATTTAGTTGCAATTTTTTTATAATATTTATAGCCGTATCAATCTCTTCTTGCGTTACGCCCTGCTGCATTTTATTGATACAATTCCAAACAATCGGCTGTATTTTTTCAAAAGTTTCGCGTCCGTGTCGAGTCAAATAAATGCAATTAATTCGTTTGTCGACTTCTGAAGGAATGCGCGCAACATAGTTCTTTTTCTCCATTGTATTAATCAATCGAGCCAAAGAACCTTTGTTTCTTTCGGTAATATATGCTAAGTCTTTCTGTTTGATACCATCTTGCTGTTCGAGTTTAGCCAAGAGAATAAACTGCTCTTTGGTAATCTCAACACCTGCTTTAGCAAAGGAATCGCGCATAAACATATTCATCAACTTTTCCGTCTTGCCAATCCACGGTGCGATGGATTTTTCAAATTTGGATGGTATGTTTAATTCGTGATTCATGGTTAGTAAACGCTTAGCTTTTAAAAAGGTTTATAGTGCAACTAATTTTTTTTGAGAAAAATTTAAATTCGAAAAAAACTACCTTGTAGTCAGAATTCAAAAAAATTAATTTTCAATATGAGATTCAATCTAATTAAATTCGCACTACTGTTCATTTCCTCCTTTTTGTTATTTTCTTGCAATGACGACGATATTTCGGATAATCTGACGACTATTTTTAAAGGGAAAATTTCCAATGACAATGGAGAGATTTTAGCGAATGAAAAGTTTTTATTGTAAGAAACCATAATACTATTCATACCCGAGTAGCAGATTCTCTTTATACAGATGATAACGGGAATTACTTTTTTGAAGATGAGAATAATGAGTTCTCCCACTATTTCTTAGACCACGTATTTGCGCCTTATCCATTTTCTGGAGCACTTGGAATAGATAGTATTGGTTTTTTTACTATGAATCCGATTCTCTCAACTTCTGGAAGACCAATCGAAACAGGTCTTAATGAATTAAACTTTCCTTTTTTCAGAAATAATTCAGTATCAATTACTGTAAATAAAGTATCCTCAGAACATAGGAAATGCCAAATCTATTTTGGAGAAAATGATAGCTTTCTTGCTTGGTCAAATAGTGTAAAACTTAATTATATGCGAATTAAAAGTTAAAAGATAGCCAAGAAAACAGCAGAAGCAGCGATTTTTCCATAGACATGGCTTAAAATGCCTTTTGTTGCTCTGGTTTTAG
>JBLHWU010000055.1:0-30746 GCA_047629355.1 Saprospiraceae bacterium
GTTTTCTTTTAAAAATCGTTGCATGGTCTGCATCACGGAACTATTTTTAAGAGGAAAATAGCGGAATAAAGATGTTTTCAAATTACCCCAATAAATAGTGTCACTTACTTAAGTAGTAGTTTTTGTGTTTATAAATCTTTTTGCGTTCCTTAATTAATAATGTAAAATGTTGTTTGGATTTTCAAAAAAATAAAAGCAGCGATTTATTTTCTAACGTTAATAATTGTTTTAATAAAACAGCGTATAGCCATAAATTTAATTGTTGCGTTAGAAAAATATACTAGTTTCAAAATTTTAAAGACAGGATGAATCAGTAAATATCTTTTAAATATAATTCCTACTTCCTAAAAGACTGTTGTTTACGCATAATTACCATTTTAAATGTGTTAAATACCTAAAAAGTGGTAGATTTTTATGGCTTTATTATTGTAGTTTTGCTATCGGTTTTAGTTCTTTTCCTACAAAGATTGTGCAGTCTTTCCCATACAATAATAGCGGATGCTATTAACAAATTATAATCACACACGAGACTGCCTAAAAGACAAAACCATTTAATAATGGTAGCTGACATCGAATCCTATTTCTTGATGATAGTTACCGTTATTTTTTTTCTTTCGCGAAACGCCTACACTTCTTTCTCCACTGAATTTTCTTTTTGTCTGTTTGACTCCAACTTTTATCTAAAAAATCACCTCGTTTTTAGAAAAAAATAAGTTCTTAGCGTTCAGTAGACTTGTTTGCAGATAAGTCTGATAATCAAACCACTATTTTTTATGACAGCAGTCTCTCAAAATAGCTTTCGAGCAAAAACTTATGATTTGGTTACCAAGCGGTGGGTTTATCATAGTTTCTTTTGGAGTGTCTTGTTGGTCTTTTTGACGGTTATAGAAGTGATGGGGTCACATTTTGGCTTCTTTTTTATTTTTAGCAATAACCTGATACGGTTGTTCATTTTTGCGCTCATCGTTTATTTTAACCTGTTTTACCTCATTCCTAATTATTTAACCAAAAAAGAATTCCTGCGATATTTGGCCTTGCTGGCCTTGTCCGTCATCATCATTACGCCTTTGGAATCGTTTATTTTATACCTCAAATTTTGGGATATGCCAGAGGCGCAAGCTACTTTGGTGCAGGATTTAAATTGGTCATTCATTCCCAATTTCTTTGTAGCGGGTTCGGCGACTATTTTTAAAATAATCACCGATTGGGTGCGCCATTTAAGAGAAAAACAAGAATTGGAAACGCAAACTATGCAATCTGAACTCCGTTTTTTAAAATCGCAAATTAATCCACACTTCCTTTTCAATACCTTAAATAACCTCTATGCACTAACGCTAAAAAAATCGGAAAAGGCCCCAGAAATTGTCATCAAACTCTCCGAAATGATGCGCTATATGCTTTATGAATGTAATGAAAAACAAGTGCTGTTGAGTAAAGAGGTACATTATCTGCGCAACTATCTTGACCTCGAAGCACTGCGACAAGGGAAGGGCGTGGAGATTAATTTTAACGTACAAGGGCACATCAGCAATCAAACTATTGCGCCGCTGATGTTTATTCCTTTTTTAGAAAATAGCTTCAAACACGGGGTGAATCATACCATTTCAAAAGGATTTGTCAATATCTTTTTGAATGTTGAAGATAATCAAGTACATTTATTTATCGAAAATAGCAAACCCGAAACGCTACCAAAGCCTTCTCGCCGAAAAAGTGGAGGGATTGGTCTGGTAAATGTGCGTCGTCGGCTGCAATTGATGTACTTTGAAAAATATGAATTAAACATCGAGAACACACCCAACACTTATTCTGTGAATTTGGAGTTGGACTTAAATTAAATAAAAAAGAGAGGTCAGGAGTCAGGCGTCAGGGGTCAGAGATTTTCATTTAATTGGATTTTCTGCCTTCTGACGCCTGACTCCTGACCCCTGAAAAAATACCTATTTATGATAAACGTAATCATCGTTGACGACGAACCTTTAGCACAAGATGTTTTGGAAACCTACATTGACAAAATGCCTGATTTGAACCTCGTTCAAAAATGTAACAACGCGCTGGAAGCCAACGAAGCACTTAAAGTCCACGACATCGACCTCATGTTTTTGGACATTCAAATGCCGCAATTGACAGGCATTGATTTTCTAAGAACGTTGAGCAATCCGCCGCTTGCGATTTTTACGACGGCGTATGACAATTATGCAGTTGAAGGTTTTGAATTGAACGCGGTGGATTATTTATTAAAACCAATTTCATTCGACCGCTTCGTCAAAGCTGCCAATAAAGCCATCGAACAAATCAACCTCAAACGTGCTGGAAGTGCTGCCCCTGTTGCAACTGCGGATACGGAAGATGATTTTATTTTTGTGAAAGCGGACAAGAAATTGATAAAGGTAAATTTTGCAGACATTATATATATAGAAGGCTTGAAAGATTATGTCATCATTCGTTTGGATGGTGGAAAACGGGTGATTACGCTGCAAACAATGAAGAGTTTGGAAGTCAAATTGCCATCAAAATATTTCAAACGCATTCACCGTTCGTACATCGTGGGCATCGACCAAATTGAGGCAGTTGTCGGAAATATGATTGAAGTGACGGAGAAAGGACAGAAGAAACATTTGCCGATTGGAAAGAATTATCGAGATGAATTGTTGGCGATTGTGAATCAGAATCGGTTGTAGGATAGATTGAGTGGGCATCCATTAAGGCAAAAATAACTCAATTAATAATCTAAAAATATTCGAATAATAAATAACTATTTTATCATATATTAAGAACAAAATAATATTCATGCCTAAGATATTAAGGATAATAAGTGGAGTTTTATTTGCTATCCTACCTATCATAGGATTTGGGATATTTGGAATGGCTTGGTATGTATCATTTCCTAATCTATTCGGAATAATTCTCTTTTTGATTATAACTGGATTAGGTATTTTTTTAGGAGTAAAAACCTTTCAAAAAGTTAGAATTGTTGGAGGAATAGAATTTCTTTCAAAATCGGTAAGTTCTAATGACATGAACAATCTTCAAGTAACATCAGATTCCACCAACAGAATATTTGATGTAAAAGATTATGTTTTACTTCACAATAAAAATGAAAATATTTTTAAAGGTGGGTGTATACGAATATTCGGTGATTGGTACGGAGAGCCATACATGAATTGGAGAGGAATTGAAAATTTGATTTACAATCAAAATTCAAGCAAATTGGTCATCAAACTTAGTAATGACGAAAAGGTAGTTCTTAATAACCCAAATGTTGTAATTGAAGATAATAGATGCTACAATGGTTACAATAATATTGAATGAGGAAAGCAGTGAGCAAAAAGAAATTATAGAATATAAAAAGGAAGGGAACAAAATTCATGGTCAAAGTAATTGTAGAAAAATTAAGTCAAATTTTGATTCAAGTATTATGGAACCAGCATTAATGATATATGGAAATTTTTAATAAAAATGGATGCCAATAAAATAGCGCGTGTGATAAGAGACGTTCCATTTTTTTTAAATACACTGTGCGATCGAGTGAATAGATAGATACAAATCGTTGGTCACAATGAAAGAAAAAACACCAAAAAGGAAAAAGGAGATGACGTTATGAAGGATGTATTAAGTACAATGAGCGAAGCCGAAGCTGACCGTGGATTGAGTGAATGGTTTGGGGCAATCTTCTATTTTTTTGCCAATCGGGGAAAAGTTCCTTTTGTAGAATTAAATACTAAGAAGTACCAATCGAGGAACATTTGGACAGGCTATTTTTTGAAACTATTCTTGGCAGTAATTGGAATTGTAATGTTTTGGAGACTCGCAGATTATCTGTATCCGTAATTAGATTTGATTTTTAGTCTCCGCTAAAAAGTCATCAAAACGACAAATAACAACACAATTAGGTAAAAACAAAGAATAAGTTTGTTTATACAAATATTTCCCTTACTTTTGTACCAGAAGATAGCCAATTGGTTAGACCACAAGCCGAAAAGGGAATAGAGTAGGCATTCAGTAAAAAAGGAGGTAAAGATGTCACAACAAAAAAGACAAGTTAGGTTTCTTTCAAAAGCCCAAAATGATTGTTCACTTGTAAATGAGTTGAACTCTTAGCACATTACGTTGCACTAAAAAAAGTCAGAGTAGGTTAACTATTCTGACTTTTTTTTTGTCAAAAACTCATCTGTGAAATGTGCCTGTCGCTTCGGTTGCGCAAATTTCCCCGCATTGTATTGCTTAGAATCTCCTTTCGCAATCGACAAACTCACCCAATCCGCACTCTGAATCATTCGACTAAGATAAACCATTTGTCCAATGTGATACGTATAATGCGCCAACTGCCGATTCATCGCTTCAACAACGGTATGTCCCATATTTCTGATATAAATAACGGTGTCAAAATTATCTTCATTCACGGAATCAATCGCTTGAAAAAGACAAGCCCAACCCGCTTCCCATTTTTCTAAGACTTCCGCTTTGATCATCATACCGCATTCAAATTCACCTTCGCGGTCACGCCATTCTTTTTCATCATCCGTAGTTAAGAAATTGGTCCATCTCGATAACATATTTCCATGCAAGTGCTCGACAATAACGGCAAGGCTATTACTCTCTTCATTTTATTGCCAGAAAATTTGCTCTTCGGAAAGCGTTGCTAAAGATTTGTCACCCAACATTTTATAATAGTCGAATTGTTTGCGGATGCTTTGTAAGTAGTTGTTTTTCATGGTGAGTAATTTAGATTTTAATTACATTACAACTTTAAAAAATGCTCGAATCCCTCGGTGTATAGCATTCAGGCTACGCTAACATAATGATAGTTATTTTCGCGTAGGCTGAATGCTCAATGCCGTTGAATTAGAAAAAAGTCTGTTTTTAAATTCAAATGAATCGGCGCATCGCGACGGCTAAGTAGTAAACCATATTTATTGATAGTCTTAAAACTATCAATAAATATGGTTTACTACTTTTTTGGTAGAAACGATGATTTTTTGAACAGAAGCGCGTAGCGATTCCCCTATTGAAAGTGAAATGGGGCAGTCGCTACGCGCCTTTGGGAAAAAAATCATACATTTCTACCAAGATGACAGTCGCTAATGCGCCTTAATTTTTTTAATTCAACGGCATTGGTCTAAAGGGTACATATCGGGGGCGCAGAACATTAATTTAAATGTCCGTTTCTAATAGGAAGCAAACAAATTTAGCCAAAGAAAAGTTATTTTTTTAGCCTAAAAATAAAGCTGCCGTCCGCGCCAATAGCACGAACGGCAGCTCAATCCAAATATCTAATTTCTAAATATTTAGTTTCCAATCCCTACTTCAAAAGCGTCACATCTCCACTATAAATCTCTACTTGTCCATCCAAGAACAACACTTCGGCAAACCAAGCAAATACATTAGCATCCATATTTTTACCTTTAAAACGACCATCCCAACCTTGAGAAAAATCATTCGGTAAGAAATTATCATTAGCGAAAACTTGTCCACCATTTCTATCAAAAACCATAAAGGATTTAACCAATTGCACATCCGCGCCACCTTGGACGTAGAAGAAATCATTGATGCCGTCGTTGTTTGGACTAAAGACATTTGGCGAATAAAATTTCCGCTTCTTCACCACTTCAATCAACAACTCATCGGACTCTTCACAACCTGATTCTTCATCAAACACGGTGACAGTAAGCATCGTATTTCCAGTAGGTTTGATATTCGGTTTTTGACAATCAAAACAACTTAAAATTTGCGTTGTCTCCCAAGTATAAGTCAGGTTTTGCACAATCGTCATCGCATTTAAAGTAACAGAATCGCCCAATTCCAAAACCAAATCAGGACCTAGATTCACTGTTACATCTGGCACATCTGGAATCGTAATTTCAAAAGGACGAACACAACCCAAATCGTCTTTGACAAACAAAGTCTGCAACCCTGCCGTCAGCCCATCCAATTCCGTAATATCCGAAAAGCCAAAGCCCGTCGCGGAATATTCGTAAGGCGGCACACCACCCAAAACAGTATCAATAAAAATCACACCATCGGTCAAGCCACCATAGCAGGACACGCCCATAACGGAAGTTTCTGCGAAGATTTCAGGTGGTTCATTTAGGTTGAAACTTGTCATTGCGGTACAGCCATTTTCATTCGTCGCTGTAACAGAATAAGTGCCTGCAAATAATTCATCTAAAAACGGTCCCGCTGCCCCTGAACTCCATTCATAAGTAATCGCATTGCCCGGACCAGTCGTTGATGCTTCCAAGGTTCCTTCATTTGAACCACCGCAAACAATCGGCGCAATTTCTTGAATACTTATCGTCAACGGCGCATTTGGCGTCATTACTTCCGCACTCGAAACGGCGGTACAACCATCGTCATTCGTAATCGTCACTTCGTAAATGCCGCCTACAAGATTGTCGATAATTTGGGTTGTATCGCCATTGTCCCAAAGATAGCTGATATTATTGCCATTAGTAACCGTCACAGAAGCCACACCATCGTCGCCTTGGAAACAGGAAACGGCTTGAATTTGTAGGGCATCAAGCAACAATTCATCTGGTTCGGTGACGGTAAAATTGAAAATTGCGACACAGTTGTTGGCATCCGCAACGATAAGCGTATAATCGTCTGCACAGAGATTATTGACGGTTTGACTATTATTTAGACCTGTTGACCAATCCGTTAAATAGGGTGGTGTTCCGCCGATAATATTCACTGAAATCATGCCATCACAGGCTTGGAAACAGCTATTATTTGTAATGTTTTCTTGGTCAAGGGCAATCGCGTCGGGTTCCCAAATTTGGACAACAACGGTCGTATCGAAGTTGCTATCATTAATTTGTACATCATAAAAACCAGCAGGTAAATTCCCGAATGTCTCGACTTCAAAATCTGCATTTAAAACGCCATTTCCATTCAAAGAATTATCGGCATTTTGCCAAATAAATTGATAAGGCGGAAGCCCAGCGAACGCCGAAATACTCAAAATCCCATCCATATCGCTTTTACAATCCAGTGAATCGTTGGGCGTAATCGGTACTAAATTAATCACCAACGGTTGAACAAAACAAGTATCGTCCATGCAGCCATTGCTATCTTCGACGGTCACACAATAATTTTGTTCTCCGATAAGATTATTGACCATTGCGGTATTTTCGCCATTCGACCAAGTGTAGGTGTAGCCATTATTTGTGCCTCCAATTGCGGAAGCGGTAGCGATACCGTTGGGCATACCTATATTGATAGCTGGTTGATTAATTTCGATGTCGATGATTAATTCTGCTAAAACGGTCAGGTCAGTATTCACAATACTATCACAGCCATTGAGTAAAATAATAGTGTCAGAAAACATGCCCGTTTCCATATAAATACTAGTGCCCACCATCAAACTATCATCCGCACAAATCGTTACCATTTGGTCAAAAACGGGCGTATTTTCGCCTTCATCCGTAATTGTTACTTGAAAAATACCCGTCCGTGTCGAACTCGCACCTTGTCCATCCACTAAAATAAAATAAGTTAGTGTCGGGTCAAGACAGGGTAGGGTAGTGGATTCACTCATGTTGGCAGAGAAGGATTGGACGTCGATTTTGGTAAACGGTCCAGTACAATCGCTATTTGGAGAACTCAAAACAGCAAATTCCACATTCATCGCGTCATCACCATTTGGGTCAGAAATGACATCAATGGTCACGTTGCCCGTTGCCGGTGGTTGAAAACTTAGAAAAACACCTTTTGAATTAAATAATCCAGAGACAATTGGGTCGTTGGTATTAGTTGCACAGCCATTTGAGATTAACGGCGAAGTAATCGAACCACCATCAGGAACGGTCCCCAATGCTTCCGCATCACAAATCAAATCAGACCCAGAAATCGCTGCTAAATCCTGGATTTCAAAGCCAAAATAACCAAAAAGCGAGTCCGAAAAAGCCCCGCCCGTCAATGCGTCTCCATCAATTAAAATAAAATATTCGGTACTGGGTTTCAAACAATAAGCCAGCATGACTTCGTTAAAATCAGACCCATTTAAACTCATGCCACCTCCAATAGTAGTCAAATTAGTACAATCGTTGTTTTCATTTTCAAACAAACCAATTTGCAAACTCATTTGATCACCCAACATGGAAGGGTCGTTGACGCCCGTGAATTTATGCACTGCGCCGGGGGTTGCACTGGTTGTAAATTTTATCCAAACGCCATTATTATTAAAGAAGCCTGTTGTGCCAAAATCATTGGGTTCGTTATCGTTGGTAGAGCAAAAATTATTAAAAGTACTATTATTCAAATCACCCATGCCATCGCCAAAATCCAATACGCCTGCATCAATTGCGTCACAGGGGAAATCATTCAATGCCCCCGGCAAACCTGTAGAATTAATAGTGAAACTCAACGTTCCATCTGAGTTACCTCCTGCTGGAATCACTAAAGTATAATCCGCATCACCTTGTGGTGGAATCGGAAAATCAGCACATAGTTCTACCATACAAGCTGGATTCACTTCACACGGGTCTCCACCAAAAGGATTCGGGTCATTTTCAAAAGCTTGAAAACAAACCTGAATCATCATCGGGACAGCATCGCCACAAATATAAGTTGCTTGATGTTGTACATTTGGAAAGGTTGGATAGCAAGCGGAACCGTCTTGATAAGTAACGGGCGTTTCCCCATTGATAGAGATGGTTGCCGTTAGGTCAGGGCCGCTAAAAATATCAACACAATCTGTATTGATGAGGGCATCTGTAATCGTTACCGTCACATTTAGTTGAGAAAAAGCGGCTGTGTTGCTAATCAAGATTAAGGAAAAGACAGCAAAAAATACCGTGAGCATTTTTTTCATAAAAGCATCTTTGAATAATGACGTTATAAATAAGAGTATGTTTAATTTTTTTGGTTGATTTCAAAAACTCACCAATTTAAAAGCTGTAATTGTTTGTGTTGAAGTATTCATGTGTTAAAGTGTTCGTGTGTTTTTCCATTGTTAAGGAAGACATAAACACTTAAATACATGAATACAAAACCATTTTAAAGAACTGATTTTTTTTTGAAAAGATTAACCATGCTCTAATAAAGAGAACTTCCTACGTCAATGTTTGAAATAATAGTGTCGTTTATATTGGATGATACCCTTAGCAGAGTCAGAAATTGAGGATTATTTCACAAAGTTAGGAGTGTTTTTTGATTTAATTAACGAATTATTAGCAATAAATGTTTTTTAAGAACGAATTAAAATGGCAAATGCTGTTTGTTTCATTAAAATAGACTTGTTACTCAAATATTTTTTTTATTTTTTCATAAAAAAGAGTACCTTTGCGTTTCTTTTAACAAAATACTTATTACGATGCCGAAAATGAAGACCAATTCCAGTGCAAAGAAGCGATTTAAGCTTACAGGCTCTGGTAGGTTAAAGCGAGGTGGTGCGAATCATACGCACCGTCTCCGTCGAAAAAGTCGCAAAGCAAAATTGCGCAACCGTGGTACTAAGTTAGTTCACAAATCAGAAGAAAACCGCATCAAGTTGTTACTTGGTATTGGTGGATAATCTTTGATTTGAACCATTTAGTATCTAAAGATTGAGAGAAATGTCTCTCAGTAAATTTAAACATTATTTTTTAACGAGGATACAGGTTTAAGTATAGATTTTTATTAATTTATCCCTGTGTTGTACTAAAAACAAGAAATATGCCTCGGTCAGTAAATCACGTCGCTTCGCGAAAGCGACGTAAGAAAATTATCAAAATGGCTCGCGGTTACTTTGGTGCACGTAAAAACGTGTGGACAGTAGCTAAAAATGCCGTTGAAAGAGGATTACAGTATGCGTACCGTGATCGTCGAAACAAAAAACGTGCATTCCGCAGATTGTGGATTGCTCGTATCAATGCAGCTGCAAGACAAGAAGGAATGTCTTATTCCCGATTCATGTACGCATTGTCTCAAGCAGACATTACATTGAACCGAAAGGTTTTGGCTGATTTAGCAATGAATCACCCGGATACTTTCAAGGCAATTTTAAAGTCTGTGAAGAAGTAATCAATATTGATTATTTGAAAAGAAAGGGAAATGGTTTTTATCATTTCCCTTTTTTTATTCCCTAAATTTAAACTACGGTTTGATTTTTAAATAAAGGAGTTGGAGAATGAAAAATGGTTTGTAAAAATCATTTTTTATCCTCAAAAACGACCCGCCTTGCCACAGGCGAGGCGCAATATTCTCTTTTCCTGTAAAAGTCAAAGAAGTGAATTAACTCATCGTATGAAATATTATCTATACGCCTTCGTACTTTTTCTTCTTATCGGTTTTGGGCTGTTTTTTTGTGTCGATAAATACATTCAAGAATCCGTAATTGAGCCGCCCGTCTTAACGCCACCTATGCCTGAAAAAGTGGAGACAATCGACACTTCCTTTGTATTAAATAATACATTTTTAGATGATTACGTTGATACTGCGCAATATAAAGTTGTCAATGGCTATACCGAAATTACTTGGAAAACGCTGTCCAAAGTCAAATTTCATGAAAAATATGTGGACTCTTTAGAAATGCCTGTTCCGTTTCCAATTTTTCATTCTACCGTTGAAAAATGGTCGGGTAAACCCATTCAAATTAGTGGCTACGTTATTCCAATTGAAGAAACAGGCGATGAAAGCTTACTCGTTTTATCTGCAAATTCTTTTGCGAATTGCTTTTTTTGTGGAAATGCTGGTCCAGAAACAATTATGGATATTAAGTTGAAAAAGAAGATTGGGAAAAGGATGAAACAAGATGATAGAATGATTTTTCGAGGAAAGTTAAAATTGAATGCAACAGACTTATATTATTTGAATTATATCTTAGAAGATGCGGAAGTAGTAGAGGAGTAAAAATTGTTGGTAGGAACGAATTCCTACCAACGCAGACTTCGTTCCCGTCGGAACTAATCTTGGGGCAAAGGTATAGCTAATATTAATAAAAGCAGCATTTATATCTCATAATTTTCAAAAGTAATTTTCTTTAAAAAAGCGACCAAATAATTTTACTGTTCTCTTACCAATCCAAAAGTTTTGTGCCGTTTCTTTGTGGTGGATTTTAAAATTCATTTTCACAATAATTAAAATTTTTCAAAACATGAAAAACGGACTCGCACTTCTCTTAATTGGCTTATGTTTCTTTGCTTGCCAAGAAGCACCCAAAGAAAAAACCGCAGTAACAGAACCGATTAAAACCGGAGCTATCAACACCGATACTTTACGATATGAACAAGAAGTTCATCTCAAAAACTTACGTCAAATGACCTTTGGCGGAGACAATGCAGAGGCTTACTTTTCGTTTGATAACAAGCAATTGGTTTTTCAAGCAAGCAATAAAGCATGGGGCGCAGACTGTGACCAAATCTATATAATGTCTGTTGATAAAGGCACCGAAGGCAAGCAACCACCGTTGTTGAGTACAGGAAAAGGGCGGACAACTTGTTCTTATTTCATGCCAGGCGATACGACTATCTTGTATGCTTCGACGCATTTAGGTAGTGAGGCTTGTCCAGAAACTCCGCGTTCGGTGGAGGGCAAATATGTGTGGGGAATTTTTCCTGATTTTGATATTTTTGTAGCTGATTTGGAAGGTAATATTGTGAAGCAATTGACAAATGCACCTGGTTATGATGCGGAAGCGACGGTTTCACCTGATGGCAAAAAAATCGTGTTTACTTCGACGCGTTCTGGTGATTTAGAATTGTGGACAATGGATATGGATGGCTCAAATCAAACACAAGTGACCAGCGGTTTAGGGTATGATGGCGGTGCATTCTTCTCACCGGATAGCAAGAAATTATTGTTCCGTGCTTCGCGTCCACAAGGCGATGAAAAACAGAAATTGTACAAAGATTTATTGAAGCAAGATATGGTACAACCGAGTGATATGGAATTGTACGTGTGTAATGTGGATGGCTCAGATATGCAGCAAGTAACGAAGTTGGGAGGCGCAAATTGGGCACCATTTTTTCACCCGTCTGGTGAGAAAATTTTGTTTGCTTCCAATCACCATATTGAAGGTGGTCGTCAGTTCAATTTATTTATGATAAACTTAGATGGAACAGGCTTGCAACAAGTGACTTTTGATAAAGGATTTGATGCTTTTCCAATGTTTTCACCTAATGGCAAAATATTGGCGTTTTCGAGCAATCGAAATAACGGAGGAACACGAGACACCAATGTTTTTGTAGCAGAATGGGTAGATTAAAAATTATAGAATTTTAATTTTTGCGCACCGAATTACTTCATTTGTAGTCGGTGCGTTTTTTTTATAAATAAATTTTCCATCAACATTCATTATACGCAAAAGTGCACAAAATATTCATTATTAATATTTTATATATATGAAATATATTCTTGCAATTCACCTATAAAATCGTGCAATTCACCGAGAAATAAATAATCTTGCATGATATTTGTTTAGGATTTAAGTACACTTAAGCTTGAGTTGAAGGTGAACCCTCTCTAACGTCTTCAAGTTTAATTATCGCCAAGTAATACTTGATGGTTTTTCCTTTTTTTTTGTCAAAAGAATACTTAGTAAAAACGATTCAATAACTTGGGCCATTATGTTTGTCCTTTTCTCTTCTAAAAAACACAAGAAATAGTTTCGTAACCAAGGCTATGCAACGATTTTTTGAATTCTTTAGAAGAAAAAATTACGGCGCATTATAGTCCAACTTATTAAATCGTTTTTTTTAGGCAAAATAAAATAATAAAATAGTCATTTATAGTCTGCCCTTTTTCCGTTTAAGAAACTTAAAAAATCCTTAAACAAAAAAATGACTATTCTAAAATGACCAATTTATTGTTTTATTTTGCCTTAGCGTAAATCTAAGTTAATAACTCAAATAAATACTTGATTGACTATTCAATGGTCGGTTTCGAGTGTTCCTCTGTTTGTAATTGCATAAAATAGCAGATTAGCTAGTGGTTATTTCCACTGAATTAAATGCTGTTTATACTCAATAATATAGTAGATTTTTTAAAAAAAATATATAGTTTAAAGCTTAACATTTTACAAATTAATAGTCCAATGAAATACAATTTTCACCACGGTAGGAGCAGACCTTTAGGCTCCTTACAGAATGCTTGTACACAATTTTTTCGGGACATTTCCTGTCCCAAATTTTCCAATTATTTATCAATTATATTGGTACTGTTTTTTGTCAGTTGGCAAAGTAACAGTTTTGCACAGTGCAATTACAATTTACCGTTTGGAACAGGTCCAAGCGTTATAGAATTGACAGGTTTTTATCCACTACCTTATGCTTTTGGAACTAGCTTTGAAACTGTACCAGCAGCTTTAGCAAGTGCGACTATAATCCAGAGCAACTTGGATATTACCATTTGTTTCTATGGAGATATGGATAATGCAAATGAAAGTTTTGATGTGGTAATATCAGGTCAAACTTTTTCAACAGGTGGATTTGGTACGGTACCAACATCAGGAAATCCTCAATGTGTTCCTTTTTCTGTAATGGTTGCTAATGTAGAATCAGATGTTCAAGCAGATGGTGATATCGACATTATGTATAATAATTTCGGTAGTGGCTGGAATGGTTCATTTCTCCCTCTCGCTGTCCCCCCCGTTTTTGAAACCTTCAATGCCCAGGTGCAGAGTGCCACATTTATTTATGATTTGGATTTAGGATTGACGGCAAGTAGTCTGATGGAATGCCAGGACGGTACAAATATCGTTTTTACAACTTCTATTAATCCAACAATATTTTCTGGGATTTCTGAAATTAGCATTTCTCCTGCAATGGGAGCTGCATTTACACCTACAAATGCTCCTTTTCCAGTACTACAACCAACTGGTGGAGTTTTAGATGTTTCAGCTACTGAGCCTAGAAGCTATAATGTTAGATATGATTATACCACGAATGGTTGTACATTCTCTGATTTTGTAACCGTAGAGGTTTTCCCTACACCAGATGCCAGTTTGCAGGAAACATTATTAGATTGTAGAGGAGCGGGTGATGTTATTAATTTGGAGATCATGTTTGGTAGTGCAGACGTGGGGGGATCGTTTACTGTCCTAGGTTTAACGGTCATGAATGATACTGAGATTGAAGTTCCTGCTGGTGGTGGATGTTATATGGTGACATATATGGCGCCAAATCCAAATACTTGCTCGAATGCGCCTTATACCGATACAAAGGCACTATTAATTACACTTGATGTAGAGGCTGCCTTTACAATATCTGTAACAATACCTGTAACAATACCTGAAACAAACTCTCCTGCTTGTTCTGATGGGGGGATGGTAGTGATTAATATTGCAAATAATAGCAATGGTCCTAATCCAATGTTGACACTTGAAAGTAGTGCAGGTGGTGGACCAACAGGTATTAATTTTGGTGCTCAAAATTTAGCAGGTCCTACGGCGGCTGGGTCTATTACATATACGATTTGTTTAACAGAAACAAATAATATTCCTGCTAATTGTGGAGGGTTGCCAGCTGCTGGTTATATACCTTGTACTGACGAAGTTTGTGAAACTTTTGTTGTGTTTAACGATGGAGTCGGTTGTGGAGCAAATTCTCCTTTCGTATCAGAATGTCAACCAGACCCTGACGCGGTAGACCCTTGTCCAATTGAAACACAACCTAAATTAGAACTGAGTTGCTCTTTTTTTAGTATTCCTACCATTCAAGTTTTGGATGCTAGTTTAGAAGATCCTGGGGTTATTTTTTGTACAGATGATGAAGTTTGTCTTGATTGGGAAGGTACAGTAAATGGACTTCAAGGGTTAGCTGGTTCTGGAGCTGGGACAGCTTTGGGTGATTTACCTGGTGTATCAGTCATTTGTAGTGTATTGGGTTTTAGTATCACTATTCCTTTAATTGTTACAGACATTACAATTGCTCCTTTCGGTAGTTTAGGTGATTTTTGTGATAAATCTATACTTCAATTACTTGCAGATGCCTTGGCTAGTTCGGTAGGTGGCGATGGCGGTGGTGGTTTTGTTGTTGCAGATACAGATGGTGATGGTCAGTTTGACACCATTTTGGAAGAATATGATTTTCCTGCTTTGGGTGTAGCTTGTATTCCTAATAATGTGGAAGGTGCAGGAGTTATCATTGTGAGAAATGTAACTGCTTTTCCATTTTCTCCAAATGGATATTGTGGAGATGTTGTGAGCGAAGAGCTTAATTTATTAGAACTTTTGCCAATTGGAGCTATTCCTATTGCAGGTCCGATTATTCGGCAAATATTGGAAACTGCACAATGCGAAATTCCATTAACTTTTTCTGATGAAGAAACTCGAGTTATTACAGTAATCAATAATTCTGAACCAGAATTTGCTAATTGTAATGAAACTGGGTATGTTTTTGCCGAAGATTTGTCTTGTAACATCGAAGCTAATTGGTCAGTACCTGTTGTATTTGATGGCTGTACGGGTGGGAATTTACCATATCGTGGTGTAACTGCCGGAACAGATGACCAATACTTCGATACTACTTTTGGAAATACTCCTCCTCCAATCGTTGTGCCTACAATGTCAGGTGTTTATCAAACTGCTGGACCCGTTGTTGGTTCAAATTTGCCTCCAGGTACTTACATGGTAACTTACACCGCTTATAACTGTTCTGGTGTAGATTCGGAATGTACTTTCCCTGTGGTTGTGACAACTGGCACACCAGTTTTGGTTTGTCCAAATGACATTACTGTAAACAATGACGTAGATGAATGTGAAGCAGTGGTGACGGGTTTAGAGCCTATCCGAGGTATTGGATGTTCTTCTGTTATTAATTACAGCATTGTTTTTCCTGCTAATTCAGGCTTTAATGATGTAATGACTTCAACAGTATTTTCACCTGGTTCTTTGGGTACACATAATGATCCAAGTGGCATTTCATTTCCTTATGGAGTTACTACGATTACTTATACCATGATGGTTGATATCGATGGTGACGGCGATACCGATGATGCTGGGGAAACTCAAGTTTGTGATTTTGACATTACCGTTATTGATGAGCAAAAACCAACCGAAATTTGTGTGGACATTACTATTCGTTTAGATAATACGGGTAATGAAACCATCTATGCTGTTGACCAGAATGACGATACACCATTTATTGATGGTGGAAGTTTTGACAATTGTGATATTGACCCAGAAATTTTAATTGCTAAGCCAGGTGGTACTTTTATGGCTTCTCTTAATTATGATTGTATGGAAGCTGGTGGCAACTTGGTTACGCTTCGTGTCACGGATATGGACAATAATGTATCTCAATGTCTTGCTGAAGTAATTGTAGAAGATTTTTATACAGAAATTCAATTAGCAATGGACGCTCCAGAGTTGTGTTTGGAAGCGAATAATCCAGTTCAATTAGACTTTTCAAATTATACAAATATTACTCTTCCTGATGGTACGGTTATCAATCCTAATGATGTTTCAAATAATACATTCTTAGGAGATACCGAAGGTGGTTTTGGAATCACAGCATTCTTGCCTCATCCTGGTTCTGCTTCAAATGATCCAGGTACGATTACTCCAGCAGGTGTTTATACTCCAGGTACTGGAACGGGATATGTAGTGGTTTCTTACATGATGGCTTTGCCAGGTGTAGTGATTCCTCAAAATGGAAATTTGGCTTTCGCTGAATGTTTCATCATCGTTCACGAATCCTTCGAATTGCGTCAACCCTTAGATATGGCTGATCCAACTTGTGAATGTGGCGACGCAGAAACTCGTACCGTTGATTTGGGTATTTTAACTGGTGGTTTAGAACCTTATACTATCCAATATGATGGTGTTCGTTTAGATGTGGACGGCGACGGTTTTGCAGATGACGATGATGGACAATACGTTTACGATACACCTTTCGGACACGATGTAAATGATTTTCAAGAAGACTTAGGAATTTTACGAGTAGAATACACGCAACCAACTTGGTCATTGACTGTAGTCGATGCGCGAGGTTGTGAAATCTTCCGTTCAGGTTCTTGTGACAATGATGATTTGACAGATGGTCCAGAAATTACTTGTCCAACACCGCCAGCTGCACCTTTAGAAGCGGATGCAGATGCTTGTGATGTCGCTTGGGAGTGGGAACACAACTTGCCGATGGACAACTGTAAAGTAATTATTTATACTTATGAAATAGAAAATCCTGATGGAACAATTGAAGGTCCATTCAACTTGGAAGCTTTGTTGAATATCTTACCTCCTGGTCCATCAGTAGATTTGTTTACGGCTAATTATGAATTTGAATTGGGAACAAGCACCGTTCGCTACTATGCGGAAGATGCAGTGGGTAATTATATCGAATGTGATTTTGAAGTAGAAGTGATTGATGTAATTGCGCCTGTTTTTATCAATTGCCCATACCCGCCAGTAGTTGAAAATGCAGAATCGGGACATTGCGATGCTTACGTTAATTTCGCGTTACCTTTGGCAAATGACAATTGCTCAATTCCTGTGGTTACACAAATTGACAATACGGACTTAGTCGTTGGCGACCGTTTCCCTGTTGGTACAACTATTTTGTATTACCAAGCGGAAGACCCTTCAGGTAATAAAGATACTTGTCAAGTAAAAGTTGTGGTCAATGATTATTGGGTAGTACCGACAATTACTTGCCCTGCGGATGTACTGCAAGCGACTGACCCTTGGCGTTGCGACGCAGAAGTAAATGGTTTAGCACCAACAATTTCTTCGGTTTGTCAAGATAATTTATCACTTGTTTATGAAGTTTTTTCCGACGCAGCACTCACCGATAGAGTTTCGTGTGGTGTAAGCGATGCAAGTGGTCAAACTTTTGAAAAAGGCGATTCTTGGGTGAGATATACCGTTAAAAATCAGCCGCTTTTATTGATTTCTGAAATTAACCAAAGTGGAGCTGTTGACCAATTGGAAATTACTAATCTTGGTCCAGCCGCTATCGAAATTAGCTGCCTTGAAATTGCCCGTTTAACTAATAATGCAGCAACCACGGAAACGTTACCTGCTATCACCATGTTACCATCTTTCGCACCGACGGTGTTAAGTGTTGGTCAAGTGATGGTCTTTGATTTTATGGCAGATATAGCAACTACAACTCCTGCTTGCTACACCATTTCGTACATGGGAATCACTTGTGATGAAGTGACTGTGAATGGTATGGTAGGCTGTAACGGATTTACTGGAATGTTGATGAGCGGTGATGTCGCCCGTGATTGTGAAGCGGATTCTGATGATGCTGCCGATTGGCGCCTCGCTGAATTGTGTTTCCCATTGACTATCGGCGCCTTGAATCCTGAATTGGACGCAATGGCTGACAATGGTACGCAGACTTCTTTACAAAGTGTTTTACCAAACGAAAATACTTGTGTAGTAAAAGTAACTGTGGCGGATGAAGAAAATCCATTCTGTGGTGAATTAGCTCCTACTGAAAACAACAACGCAGGTGGCGCAATTCTTGTGGTTAGTAATGCTACTTGTAATCGTTCGACCCTTAATATTGCAACGGATTGTATCATCGGGTTATTGAATTTTGATTTGAATGGCACGGTTACTCCTGCTAATTCTACCATTACTTTAATTAGTCCAGAAGGTAAAGAAATAGTAGTTGCTCAATTGCCGTTCAATACCAATGATTTCTTCTTAGAAAAATCAACAGGCAACTGGGTTTTGGATGTACAACCAAACGCAGGAGTCGGTCCATTTGCCATCACTGATTGGGCAATAAACATAACTTGTTTACTACCTTTTGATGAGCCAAATGCCAATATAAACAACGACCCTGGTCAATGTGGAGCGTCTTTCACTTGGAATCATCCTTTCTTTGCAGACAACTGTTTTGAAGGTACTTTAGCAGTGGATTATTCGACATTGGATGCAGCTTGTACTCCGCCAGACGGACCAATTGGTAACGACCCGAACGGTATTCTACCGGGATTGGGTGGTTTTGAAGTAACGGAGTTTTTCTGTGTAGGAACGACGAGTGTTACCTACACCTTGACAGATTTGGCTGGAAATATTCATGAATGCAGCTTTGAGGTAACCGTTGTGGATGCTGAAAATCCGGTGGTGGTTTGTCCTACGGATATTATTGTCAATTTAAATGGTGGCGAATGTCGTATTCCTGTTTGTTTTGACCCAGTTTCTACCATGGATAATTGTGCCGTTGTGGATACCGTTTCGACGCCGCCTTCTTGTTCAGAATTTGAAATAGGCACGACACTTGTGACCATCGAAATTTTTGATGCAGCGGGCAATAGTGACCTTTGTACCTTCAATGTAACCGTTAATGAATTCATTCCAGCTACAACGGAACTGGCTTGTAACGATTTAATTCAAATCAGCCTTGATGCCACTTGTGTGTCGGAAATTACGCCAGACATGATTTTCGAAGGGGACAATTACGGTTGTTATGAAAATTATCAAATTACGATAACTGACGGTTTAGCAACTTTGCCAACCAACCCATTTGTTGGCTTGGATGATGTTGGAGAAACTTACATCGTAAACGTTTTAGACCCAGCAACAGGAAATTCTTGTTGGTCTGAAATTACGATTGAGGATAAATTAAATCCTGAAATTGCGTGTCCAGCTGACTTGACTATTTTCTGTAATGAAAGTAAATTCCCAGCAAATACAGGTTTACCAACCTTATTAAGTTGCGAACAAAGTACGACGCAGCAGTTCAACGATTTGTTTTCTGACAATCCGCCTTGCGACAATATTCGCGGCGTTTTGGAAAGAACGTTTACCATTACGGACGAATCTGACAACTTCGCAGATTGCCAGCAAGTTATTACTATCAAACGCTTGAGTGTTGCTGACGTGACATTCCCGCAAAGCTTTGATGGTTTCGCACAACCAATTTTGAGTTGTGTTGATTTAGCAAACAATTCAGCGTTGACAGATGTAGCGAACACTGGTTTGCCAACTGTAAATGGTTTATCAATAATGAACCAACCATACTGCGGTATTTCGGTAACGATGGAAGAAGATGTGTACCCAACTTGTACGGGTAGCTACGATATTTTGAGAACGTTTAACATCTACGACCCATGTTTGCCAGTAACGGCGGGTGTGAATCCGTTTAGTTATATTCAGGTAATTAAAGTGGTAGACAATACGCCTCCGGTGATTGAATGTCCACAAGATTATACCGTTAGCACAAACGCGAGTACGGAATGTTCAGCAACCGAAACGATTTTGGCTGCTACCGTTTCTGACGATTGTTCTTCCACGGAAGTTCATACAGATTTGCCTTCTGGAACTGTTTTAACCAACGGTGGTTTGGCATTCGATATGGAAGTTGGAACCTACTTGGTCACTTATTATGCTTACGATGATTGTGGCAACTTGGCAACTTGTTCGTTCAATTTATCCGTAGCAGACTTGACTTCACCAGTTCCAGTGTGTGATGAAATAACTACGGTTGATTTATCCTCAGATGGCTTGGCAGAAGTTTTTGTAGAAACGTTCGATGATGGTTCTTATGACGATTGCTGCTTAGATAGATTAGAAGTGCGACGAATGGAGGACAATTGTAACATCGCAACAAATACGATTTTTGATGGCTCTGTCACTTTCTGTTGTGAAGATGTAGCGAATTCTCCAATCATGGTGGCTATGCAAGCTGTGGATTGTGTAGGAAATACTAACATCTGTATGATTCAGGTGATTGTGGAAGATAAATTAGCACCAACAATTGGTTGTCCTGCCAACGCGGAAATTACGTGTGATGAATACGCTGATATTTTCGGTGCAGTGTTATCTGCTTGTGAAAATACGGATGAAACAGTTGAAGACAATTGCCAATCTGCTGAAATAACAGCGGCTGGCTATGGTACACCATTCGGCTTTGATAATTGCACATTCAGCATGGATACGACAGTAACGGTTACTTTAAATCAATGTGGAATAGGTAGCATCGTGCGTACTTACAGTATTACGGATGCTTCTGGAAACGGCGGTTTTGGACCAGCAACTTGTTCGCAGGTCATTGCTATTTCTTTAGTCTCTGATTTCGTAGTAGAATTTCCAGAAAATTTGGAAGGCTTCTGCGATCAGGCGACTCCTGAGTTTGGTGAACCTGAAATTTTCTTTGAAACTTGTGAGTTGGTAGCGACTTCATTCTCTGATCAATTATTTACAAATGTACCAGGTGCTTGTTTTAAAGTCGTTCGAGAATGGACCGTAATTAACTGGTGCGTAGTTGGTGACAATATCGACCAAGAAGCAAATGCAATTGAGTTGTCAGAACAAGAATTGAATGAAGATTTAGATGGTGACGGGGACTTTGACGAGCGTACTTTTCGTGATTCTTACCGAGGTTTTCCTACATCGGATAATGACCCAGATGCAGATGACTGGGATGGTTTTATCACTTATCAGCAGCACGTCAAAGTAATTGACAATGAAGCACCAGTGATTAACTCAACTTTTGTAGTGACTGATTTGTGCATTTTGAATGGAAATGACGGAACAGATAATGACTTCTCTGATTGTGTGTTTACAGGTATTTTACCGACACCAACTTATGAAGATTGTACGTTGGCAGTAGAAGCATTTGACGATGAAGGTAATCCAATTATTAATGAATTGACCATTACTGCGGAAGTTTTTGACATGGATGGAAACATCATTTCGAACTCGGTTAATGTGAGTGACTTAGAAGTTGGAACTTACAGCGTTCGCTACTTGGCGAATGATATGTGTGGCAATTCAACAATAACAGAGTTTATGTTCAATGTTACTGATTGTAAATTTCCAACTCCATATTGTAAAGACGGTTTGGTCATCACTTTAATGGCAATCAACGATCCGAACAATACGAGTTTTGAAAACATGATTGAAATTTGGGCGACTGATTTTGACGAAGGTAGTTACGACAACTGTGCTGGAGATGTACAAGTAAGTTTATCTTCAGATGTCAACGATGTTAACGCCGTTTATAACTGCGATAACTTAGGTGAAAATACAGTAGAATTATGGGTAACGGATGCTTCTGGAAATCAGGATTTCTGTGAAACATTTGTCATTATTCAAGCACCATTTGGTGGTTGTGATTTGGAAGACGCACTTATAGTTGGTGAAATTACCAACTCAGAGGACGAAGGCGTGCAAGATGTAACGGTTGGCTTTAATAGCAATAATGGCTTTACTACATCATACACGACTAACTCGACGGGTAATTTCACGATGGGTGTTCCATTAGGTGGCGATTATACGATTACACCAGCGAAAGATATTAACTATCACAACGGTGTTACTACTTTTGATTTAGTAAATATTAGTAAGCACATTTTGAACATTGAATATTTAGATACTCCTTACAAAATGATTGCTGCCGATGTTAATAATTCACAAGGTATCACAACGTTGGATTTGGTTCAATTACGTAAATTAATCCTTAATATCGACACGGAATTTAGCAACAATACCAGCTGGCGTTTCGTCGATAAAGGGTACGTTTTTCCAGACTCAACCAATCCTTGGGCGGAAGCTTTCCCAGAGGTTTTGAATTTAAATAATTTAATGACGAATCAAACTGCTTTAGACTTCATCGGTATCAAAATCGGTGACACCAATGGCAGTGCCCAAGCTAATCAGCTATTAGGTGCAGACGACCGTTCATTCGGAAAATTAGACATCAACGTAGCTGACCAACGAGTAACTGCTGGCGAAATCGTAACCGTTGAATTCAATGCAGCGGACTTTAACCACTTCGGTTATCAGTTCACGTTAGCGTTTGAAAACATGACGTTTGTGGACTTGAAAGAAGGTTTGGCAACGACTGAAAACTTTGGATTGCACTTATTGGAAGAAGGCATTTTGACGACAAGCTGGCACGAAGCGGCGGCGAGAGAAATGAAGGATGCAACCTTGTTTACCGCTACTTTCCAAACAACGGCAGCTGGTCAACTGAGTGATTTCTTGAGGATCTGTCCAACGCACACGGTAGGAGAAGCGTATGCAGCCAACGGTGATTTGCAAGCTGTGAATTTGAACTTTGAAAATGCAGGCATCACTGAAAAATTCGAGTTGTATCAAAACTTCCCGAATCCATTCGATGACCAAACCAGCATCCGTTTCTACTTGCCAACGGCAGAAGACGGTACATTGACTATCACTGATATTGATGGAAAAGTCATTCACGAAGTCAAAGACAACTTCAAAGAAGGACTTAATCAAATCAATTTAAATAGAGAAAGTATGGGCAGCTACGGCGTCCTTTATTACCAATTGAGTACCCAGAATTACAGCGCAACCAGACGCATGGTTTTCATTGGTCAATAGTTTTAAATGTGTAACTAGTTAAGGGTGTTACTTCTAGTAACGCCCTTAATTTAGTACAAACTTTCCAAAAATAATTCAATCAATTCCGACAATTTATTTGTTAAAAATTGCTATAAAATAATCCATGATGAAAAGATTCTATTTTTTTCACACCATTTTAATAACTATCTTTCTGTTGGCGAGTACTTCGCTTTCAGCAGCGGTTATTACCGTAACCAATTCTAATGATAGCGGCTTAGGTTCGCTGCGAGAAGCGGTCGCGATGGCACTGGCAAATGCAGATGCCAGCGATCAAATCCTTTTCGATGCAGCAACGGATGGCACACCAATCGGCCTGACTTTCGCCGAAATCCCAATCAACTTGGGCGCAGGAGAATCCATGACTATTGCAGGAAATGGTATCGGAACTACGACCATTGATAGCGAAGGTACGGGACGAATATTCAATATTTCAGGCGGTATCGCAGTAACCATCACCAACCTAACTTTAACAGGTGGGCAAAATGGTGGTACCACAATCAGCACAGGAGACGGAGGTGCAATCTTGACCTCAACCAATCTAACCGTGACGAATATTGACGTTACTGGCAACAATGCGCGTGCAGGTGCAGGTATCTACAATGACGGCGCAACTTTGACCGTTACTAATGCTACTTTTACTAACAATGAAGCATTTGGAACCTTGGCGAGCGGTGGTGCTATTTATAATGATGGTATTTTGGATATCACCAATTCTGATGTTTCCAACAACCTTGCAAAACGTGCAGGTGGTGGTATCGAAGGCGCAGACGGTTCAACAAATAACTTGACCAATGTAACCTTAGATAATAACTCCCTTTTTCCTTTTCCAGCTCCGGGTAATGGTGGCGGCTTGCACCTTTCTGGTGCAGCCAATGCAACTATCTCTGGTGGTACAGTCAACGGAAATAAGGCTGCCGTACAAGGCGGTGGTTTATGGAATGGAACAGGTACAATGACCATTGATGGAACGAACATCGACGGGAATGATTCACAAGGAAATATGCTTGGCGAAGGTGCGGGTGGTATTTACAACAACGGTGGAACGCTAACAATTACCAGCGCAATGATTAGCAACAATACTGCTGAAGAAGGCTTCGGTAGCGGTGGCGGTATTTTGACGAACGGTGGAACGCTAGACGTTACTGGAACAACCATTGATGCCAACCTAACCAACCGTGCAGGTGGTGGAATTGAAGCTTCCACAAATGCAGTGGTTACTTTGGATGATGTAACAATGATCAACAACGAAGCAGGTGGTGTTCCTCCAAATGATGCTCCTGGGAATGGTGGTGGAATGCACGTAACTGGTGCAGGTACAACCAATATTTCGAATAGTAATATTTCTAATAACAATGCAGCATTAGAAGGTGGTGGATTATGGAATGGTAGTGGTATCATGACAATTGATGCAACAGAGATTAATACAAACGTTGCAGCAGGTGACGATGCAGATAATGGTGGTGGCGGTATTTTTAATTCAGGTGGAATCCTAAATTTGACCGACATAAATATTAACAGTAACAACGCAACTGGCGCAGAAGGAAGCGGTGGTGGAATTTTGAATGATGCAGGAATTGTTAATATTTCTGGAACAACCGTTATTCGTGATAATATGGCGGTTCGTGCAGGTGGTGGAATTGAAGCAACTGCAGGTTCAACAACCGATTTGACCGACGTAATTTTATTAGATAATACAACTGGTGCGAACCCTGGTAATGGTGGTGGAATGCACTTGACAGGTACAGCTAATGCTACACTTACCAATGGAAATGTTTCCGGAAATCTCGCAGCTTCTGAAGGTGGTGGATTGTGGAATGGTATCGGAACTTTGACGATTGACGGTACTGAAATTAAAGAAAACTTAGCATTCGGCGACGATGCAGACAACGGTGGTGGCGGAATTTTCAATGCTGGTGGAACTGTAGATATTACTAATGCACTGATTGATTTAAATACCGCAACAGGTATCGCGGGTAGCGGTGGCGGAATTTTAAATGATGCAATGGGAACGGTTATTATCTCAGCAACAGTGATTACTAACAACTCTGCAAATCGTGCAGGTGGCGGAATCGAAGCAACGGCTGGAACGACGACTAATTTGACCGATGTAACTTTAGACGATAACGATGCAGGTATTTCTTTGGGCGCACCTAATCCTGGTAACGGTGGTGGCTTGCACATCTCAGGCGATGGCGATGTAAATATCACCAACGGTACCGTTAAGAACAATTTAGCAGCCCTTGAAGGTGGTGGATTGTGGAACGGAACAGGAAGCATGATGCTTGACAACGTGACCATTTCTACCAATACGGCAAGTGGCAACGCTGCTGATAATGGTGGTGGTGGAATTTTCAACGCAGGCGGTTCCGTGAATATTACTGGCGGCTTGATTGATGCAAACGTAGCAAATGGTACAGCGGGTAGCGGTGGCGGTATTTTAAATGATGCTGGTGGTACTTTAACTGTTAATGGAACGGAAATTTCAGAGAACCAAGCCAATCGTGCAGGTGGAGGAATTGAAGTAACAGCGGGTACGGTTAACTCTTTTACAGATATTGTTTTAAGTGCTAACCTTGCAGGCGTTGTACCGGCGACTCCTGCTCCTGGAAACGGTGGTGGCTTGCACGTTACAGGTAATGGAAGCGTTGGATTTATTAATAGTATTGTTTCTTTCAATCAAGCAGCTCTTGAAGGTGGTGGATTGTGGAACGGCAGCGGTGCAATGACTTTGAACGGAACTATCGTTAATCAAAATATCGCAAGCGGTGACGCAGCGGACGATGGTGGTGGAGGAATCTTCAACAATGGCGGTTTGGTTACTATTGTAAATGGTGCACAAATTACGAATAATATTGCCAACGGTGTTGCGGGTAGCGGTGGTGGAATTTTTAATCTTGGTGGTAATTTAGTCATTGAAGATTCTGAAATTTTTGGAAATACATCTACACGTGCAGGTGGTGGAATCGAAGCAACAGCAGGTTCTACTAACAACTTGACCAACGTAACTTTAAATAACAACGTAACGGATACAAATCTTGGTAACGGTGGCGGAATGCACATCACAGGTGCAGGCGATGCAATAATCACAGACGGTACTGTTAACGAAAATTCTGCAACGAATGAAGGTGGCGGATTGTGGAATGGTGCAGGTTTGATGACGATTACAGGCACGACGATTGACGGAAATAGCGCAAGTGGCGACGCTGCTGACAACGGCGGTGGTGGAATTTTCAACGAAGCAGGAACGGTAAATATCATTACAGCAACAATTACTAATAATGTTGCAGATGGAACGGAAGGCAGCGGTGGTGGAATTTTAAATAATGACAACGCAACTTTAGTCGTTTTTGAAACAACGATTGCAAACAATACAGCGAGCCGTGCAGGTGGCGGAATCGAAGCAAGAGGCGGTACAACGACTACGTTGACTAACGTTATTTTAGATGCAAATAATGCAGCAGCAAATCCTGGAAATGGTGGCGGAATGCACATCACAGCTGACGGAAATGTAACGATTACTAACGGTAGCGTTATCAATAATATCGCTGATTCTGAAGGTGGTGGATTGTGGAACGGCGTTGGTACAATGACGATTACAGGTACTTTGATTGATGGAAATACAGCAAGTGGCCCAGCGGCAGACAATGGCGGTGGCGGTATTTTTAATGCAGGCGGAACAGTTATCGCTTCTAATAATCAAATTACAAATAACGTAGCCGATGGTGCAGCTGGAAGCGGTGGTGGAATTTTAAATGACGGCGGTATTTTAACCGTTACGAATGTTGAAATTTCAAACAATACAGCGAGCCGTGCAGGTGGTGGAATCGAAGTAACTGCGGGTTCTACCAATACATTGAGCCTTGTTTTATTAAATATAAATACAACGAGTGCAGCTCCTGGAAATGGAGGCGGAATGCACGCAACTGGTGCAGCTACGACCACTATCGACCAAACAACTGTTGATGGAAATACCGCAGCAAATGAAGGTGGTGGACTTTGGGCGTTCGGCGCAGGTGAAATGACCGTGACCAACTCGACTGTTTCAAATAACAATGCACCAGATGGTGGTGGATTATTTGTACAAGCAGGTGGCGGAACTTTGAATTTGACGAACTCAACCGTTTCTGGAAACAGTGCAACAACTGGTGGAGGAATCGGCGGTGGTGCAGGTTCAACGGTAAATATCGCAAGCGTAACCATTGCAAATAACACAGCAACAACTTCTGGCGGTGGAGTAGAAGCAACTGCTTTAACTTTGAATTCAGAAAGCAGCATCATCGGTGACAATAACGCACCAACAGGTGCAGATGTCAACGGTGCATTTGCTTTAGTAACGACAACTTTGGTAGAAAGCGAAAATGGTGTAACTGGAATTACTGAGGGCGTGGCTGGTAATATTGTGGATTATGATGCACAGTTAGCACCATTAGCAGATAATGGCGGCGTGACTTTGACACACTTGCCTTCGGGTGCAAGTCCAGTTTTGGATAAAGGAAATTCTACTTTGGCAACTGACCAAAGAGAATTCCCACGAGTCATCGGTGGCGTAGCAGATATGGGCGCAGTCGAATTGGGTGTGGGCAACTTGAACAACGACCTTTGCGCAAATGCAATCACTTTAGGTTGTAGCGATTTAATTTATGGAACTTTAGGAACAGCAACGGCAGCAGATGCACCGACCGCTTGTCTCCCAGAAAATACCAGTGGCAACCCTGGCTTATGGTATAAATTGGTTGGAACGGGCATTCGGATTACCGTTAGCACTGATTTTTTGACCAATTTTGATACAGAAATCAACGTTTACACAGGAGCTTGCGGCGCATTGACTTGCTTGGGTGGCGATGATGATTCAGCAGCGAACAATACCTCAACTTTTACTTTTGATTCAGAAGATGGCGTAACTTATTTCATCTACGTTTCAGGTGAAAATGGTACAGTTGGACAATTTCAAATTGGCTACGATGCCAAGTTGAGAATCTTCTGTCCGCCAACTGTTCATACCAATACTGACCCGGATGTTTGTGGTGCGATTGAGCCATTATTACAGCTAATTACGATTGAAGGAAATTGCGTGGTTGGTACTGTTTCAAGCGATGCACCTACATTTTTTCCAGTAGGTTCTACGATTGTAACTTATACCGTAACGAGCAATATACCGAGTATTTTGACCCAAACTTGTACGCAGGAAGTAATTGTTGTGGATAACGAAGCACCGATGATTGCTTGTCCAAATACTTTTGAAGCATATACTTCTTGGTCAAATTGCGGTTATCCAACGGCAATTATGGGGACAGCTACGGCAACGGACGAATGTTCGGCAGTGACAATTACTGCTGACCCAACGAATCCGACAGGTTTAATTGGACCAGGTCAATATGGCTTGACTTATATCGCAACGGATGCAGCTGGCAACCAGTCAACTTGTACGCAGTGGGTGAAAATTTACGATGAAACGTTACCACAATTGGTAACTTGCCCAGGCGATATCTTAGTAATTGTGCAAACAGCGAATGGCGCGAATGTTTCGTGGACAGAACCGACAGCGATTGACAATTGTGCGGGTACAATTACACCATTATCTAACTTCAATTCAGGTGACTTTTTCAACTTGGGAGAAACGGATGTGGTTTACGAATTAGTTGACCCGAATGGCAATGCGGTGACTTGTGAATTTACAGTAACGGTAACGGCAGACAATCCAAATGTTGCTATCAGCATTGCAGGAATAGTGGCTACGGAAGTTGCAGAAACTGTTGAAAACGTAGCAGTTCACATTAATGGAACAGACGGAATGACGGATATGCACATGACAGTAGCTGACGGAATTTACGATTTCAATGTGCCAATGGGCGGTGATTTTACACTTGTGCCAGCGAACGATATTGAACCATTGAACGGTGTGACCACTTTTGATTTGGTGAAAATTAGCAAGCACATTTTGAATATAGAAGCATTGGATTCTCCGTATAAAATGATTGCGGCAGATGCGAACAACTCACAGACAATTACGACTTTGGATTTGGTGAAATTACGAAAGTTGATTCTATTAATTGATACAGAATTATCTGAAAATACCAGCTGGCGTTTTGTGTATGCAGGATATGAATTTCCAAATCCAACGAATCCTTGGGCAGAAACTTTCCCTGAGATTATTAGCTGGAACAACTTAAATGTTGACCAAGTGGCAGTTGATTTTGTAGCTATTAAAATTGGTGATGTCAATGCAAGTGCGCAGACTAACCAGTTATTAGGTGCAGACGACCGTACTTTTGAGGAGTCTTTAGCAATTGCTGTTGACAATCAAATGGTTGAAGAAGGAGAGATGGTAACGGTTGATTTTAAAGTCAATGACTTGGCACATTTCGGTTACCAATTTACTTTGCAATTTGAAAACTTAGCTTTTGTTAATTTAGAAAATGGCTTAGCAAAAGAGGATAATTTCGGTATGCAAGATTTGCAAAACGGAATTTTAACAACCAGCTGGAATCAAGCAGATGCAGAACGAATGGATGGCGAAACAGTCTTGTTTTCTGCTACTTTCAAAGCATTGGCAGATGGAGAGTTAAGTGATTTCTTATCGCTTGCTTCGACGCACACACCAGCAGAAGCTTACGCAGAAAATGGTGAATTGGCAGAAGTTGTTTTGGAATTTGATGGTCAAAAAGAGCGGAAAGAATTTGCTTTGTTGCAAAACTTCCCGAATCCATTCAACAACCAAACGACAATTGAGTTTTACTTGCCAAATGCAGAAAATGGAACTTTGACGATTACGGATAGGAGTGGAAAAACGATTCAAGTAATTGAAAGAAATTTCCAGAAAGGATTGAATCAAGTGAAAATTAATAGCACGGATTTCAATATTAATGGCTTGTTTTACTACGAGTTAACGACGCCGAACTTCCATGCAACTAAGCGGATGATTTATAACTAAGAACTAAAAATTATAGCTTTTAAAAACAGATAACCCCGAATAGTTTACCGACTATTCGGGGTTTAGTTTTTTAGAAAGGCGAAATAAATAAATTGATATTCTTGAAATAGAGGTTATGTTCCTAATTTTTGTTTTGAAGCTGGGATTCATGTTGATACAATGAGCATTTTTAAAGAAAAAAATGGGGGCAAAAAATCCTCGCTCGCCCGTATGGGACAAGAATGTGAAGTTATTTTTTTCGCATTTCTCCCTTTCTAAAGATTTAAATAAGTAACGCGTAGTAATTAATAAGGTAAAATTTTTAGACAAGATTTTTTCGATAGTTTTTCTTTAAAAATTCTTGAATAGCCAGTGTTATTGAAGACATTTTTAAGGGAAAAATAGCGAAAAAAGATGTTTATAAAATTACTTGATTAATTACTACGCGTTACTTACCGTGTAGAGTACGTTTTAATTGCTGTAAAATGCCAAAAGCAGTTTTGATAGCTTTAGCGTACAATTGAGCTTTGAGGTCAAAATGATTAGTTTGCTGTCTTTTACTCAGCATTTCTAATTTAGTCCAGGCAATCATCG
>JBLHWU010000056.1:0-30554 GCA_047629355.1 Saprospiraceae bacterium
TAGAGAAGTCCAAATCTTGTGCAGAAACGGTCATGCTATCTGCTTTGATATTCAAAATCACTTGATTCGTTGTCTTGTTCGCGTAAATCGCAATCCGTTTTAAGGAATTTTGAAAGTCTTTACGTGGTAAGGTTAACAAATTCGGATTGTCAACAGGAATCACTGCATTGTAATCTGGATAACGCGCGTCAATCAATCGACAGACCAAATGGGTATTGTCAAAGCTAAAAAAGGCATTGGCTTTGTTGAAGGAAAACTTCACATCGCCACCTGACGGCAAAGCACTTTTCAGTAAGTTCAATGCTTTTTTCGGAACAATGAACGATGTCGAAACTTCGCTCGTCACTTCTGAAAAAGTATATTTTACCAACTTATGCGCATCGGTTGCTACAAAAGTTAATTTATCAAAGTCAACTTGAAAATACACACCTGTCATCGCTGGTCGCAACTCGTCATTGCTCGTCGCAAATAATGTTTTGCTAATTGCATTGCCCAATACTGGCGCAGGTACAGCGATGGAATCTACACCGTCTGCTTCTGGTATTTTAGGAAAATCATCGCCGTTTTCACCTGCTAACTTATACTTTCCATAAGCCGAAGTAATTTCGATACCGAAATTTTCATCGTTAATAGAAAAAGTAATAGGCTGTTCGGGCAAGGCTTTCAAGGTATCCAATAAAATTCGAGCCGGGACAGCAACCATTCCGTTAGCGTCAGACATCACATCAATTTGCGTAGAAATGGAAGTCTCCAAATCAGTCGCGGCAATGGTCAATTTATTCTCAGCGATAGTGAATAGAAAGTCTTCCAAAATCGGCAAAACAGGGTTTGACCCAATCGCACCACCCGCAATGGTGAGCTGTTTTAATAATTCAGATGAGGAAACACTAAATTTCATAACGTTATTAATTTCAATGGTTTATATAGTTTTTATGAAGCATGCTTTCCGCAAAAATAGCCTTTCCTTGCTTAATATTTAGAAAAAAAAACTAACAAGTTGTTGATAACTTATCATTTATGTGGAAAACGTATAGAAGGAGGTAAAATTAGCCTTATTTTAAAGGAAATTTGAAGGTTCAGACTAAGGTTTTTTGGCTTAAAAATAAAGGCACGCTGGCAACTACAATATTGTAATCGCCAACATGCCTTTTAATTACTTTGCGTTGTTTAGAAGTTTTGCTTTAAAAACTGAATAACTTTATTTCCGTGTAAATTAAGTTTCTTGCAATTTTAAAGGCGCATCGCGCCGACACCGTTTGTAGAAAAATTGAGATTGTATTTCTAAAGTGGCATCGCCACGACACCAAATATAATCGACAGTGCCGCTGCGATGCGGCTTTAGAAATGGACACCAAACCAATAGCTACAAACAGTACCAAGGCGATGCCTCTATAATTCAAGGAAACTTAGTTTTTACGATATTCATTTCAAAGTCTACAATTTAACCAATCGCTCAACAACTCCTGTTCCCCTTAATTTTACAAAGTAAATACCGCTCGCCAAGCCTGAAACATCCATTTTAACCGCATTCCTACCCATTTGTGTATTTTGATAAAAACGCAACTGAACTTATCCTTGACTATTCTAAATAATAATCTCCTCCTCTCGATTTATTTCAGAATTAAATAAAATGGTTACCTGAGTATGCGCTGGATTTGGTAGTAATTTAATTTGCTTGGAAACCTTATTTTTTTAATGAAATTTCTTCAGTTTTTATCGATTAAATAACCGTATTATTTCCGCCCATCAACGCTTGCGCAGTATTATCATCTATTGCAGTTATGAACATCCCTGCACAAGTACAGCCGTCTGCCAGAATCACATCGTCTCCCGTATTGGGGTCACCATCAAAACAGGGCGTACCAGGTGTCGTCGGCAAATCAAAGTTTTCGTCATCGCAATCTTTTCTAAAAAATACTATTTGCGCATGTAGTTTTTTTCACTAATTTATCATGCCCTTTTTATGTTGAAACATTCCCCAATATCAGTTCTAAAACCGCTTTTCCATAAACCTCAGGTGCTTCCAACATCGGATAATGTCCAATATCTTTTAAAATCTGCAATCGATTATTGGGAATGTTTTTATGCAATTCATGCGCCATTTCAACGACGGCAACGGGGTCTTTATCTGCCCACAAAAGATTGATAGGTAAATCCGTTTTATACAAGCCATTGGCTATCCAACGATTCCAGAACTTGAAGCGTTCGGGAATGTATTGCGTTATTTTAGGTAAGACTTTGCGACCGCCGTTTGCTTCCAACAGACCCCAAAGAATGTCCAATTCTGCGTCATTACATTTGGATTTATCCCACCAAATTTTACGCATATTGTACTTGAAATATCCTCGCGAACTGAGTTTTACCAACAGTGGTCCAAAGAACGGATGATACAGCAATTTTTGAGATAACAATAGTGACGCCATTTCAATCAACATGCTACCATTTCCAAGCGTTGCGGATTGAATTGTAACCGGTTCGATACCAATATTTCTACGGTAAATAATTTCTGTCGCAACGCTTGTGCCGTAGTCGTGTGCCAGCAAATGCGCTTTTTTGACACCCAATTTTTGCCAAAGCTGCTGTGCGACTTCGGCTTGTTCGATGAGTGAATAGGAATAATTTTTAGGCTTGTCAGAAAACCCATAACCCAAGTGATCGTGAATGATGACTCGAAAGTGCGGCTTCCACACCTCGAGTACTTTATAATAATCAAATGAAGCGGAAGGGTAGCCATGCAAAATGACTAAGGTTGCATCGCCTTCGCCCGCTTCGACGGTGAAAACTTTATGCTCACCAATTTGATGATACGTGCCCAGGGCTTGCCATTCTTGTACGGTCATTTTTTTTTGAAATCTAAAAAGATGTATCAAAACGTAGCAGATGCCTCACTTTATAGAAAGACCGATATTTAATTAGTTAGATTACTGCTTTTATAAATATTGGGTATCTGCTACCTGCCTGTTTTCAATCTTCTAATACAGTTTCTATTATTGCACGACTAATTTTTTAGAAAACATTCCTAAACTTGTCGTAACATTAAGGAAATAAATGCCTTTTTCTAAGTTTTCCGTCACTACTTGATTTGTATTTTCTAAATAAAGTACCACTTTACCTGATACATCAAACACTTGAATCTCAGAAGGAATCTCTTCATTTTCTAACTCAATTTTCACAGCATTTCCAAGCGAAACAGGATTTGGGAAAACCGTCGTTTTCGCAGCTAATTTTAAATTATTCACGCCGTCAATAATGCCACATCCTACCGATTCTAACCATTGAAACCCTTCGGTCAAAATGGTATTTCGATTATTAAAATCAATTGTATGACCGACGCCACTCAACAAATTAGTTTCTACACAAGCACCTGCGTCAATCAACGCATCCCGTATCGGAGTAAAGCGAATACTCGGTGAATCATTGCTACCATGAATGATATAAAATGGTTTATCGACTGAGTTTTCGATTACGCCACCTGTCTCATTTAAGCCATTGATTGCTGCACCGATTGGCATAAAACCCGCGAATTTATCGACATTACTGAGTCCATAGGTATAAGTCGTACGAGCGCCCCAAGAGAAGCCCATTGTATAAATTTTCGATTCATCGACATTGTACCAAGTGAGCATAGAGTCGAGAATAACGTCGGTAAAAGCGATGTCAATTGGGTCGTCCACCGCGCCGTCTGCACCTCCATCAGGACATATCATTAGAATGTCATTCGCTTCCGCAAACGCAATTAACGTATCGCACCAGCTAACCGAATTCCAGCGACTGGTATTGAGTGGATGTAATCCCAAAACCATTTTATTCGGCGTATTTTCATCATAAGAAGAAGGCACGTAAATCGAATATTGCTTGGCGGGGTCCGTTTGAAAATCAAGGGTTGCATCAATTCGAGTTTGCGCATTTAACTGGCAAAAAAGAGTGCTGAAAAAGAAGAGTAGAAAATATCGCATAGAATCATTTTTAGTTGTGAAATATAGATACAAAAGTAATTGGAATACTAAAACCAAAAGAGAATATCTTTGCAAAAGAGGGGACAGTAGAGGTCATAATAATGTGTTCCTTGGCTAGACATCAGTGGGTGCAGTAATCATTTTAAGTTGATAAGGAATTAATAATTTAGGTGTGTCCAAAGTTTTTGAAATGATTTTTTTGCTGATTATTATCATAATTTTTAGGATAGTTAAGATAATTTTTCATTCGAAAAATCCTAATAATCAGCAAAAAAAAAAGCATCAGTGATGATTGTCAAATTCCTCTACCAAATTCACAATGGTATGAATGTCATCAAAAAACTCCCGAATTAAATCGAAACTCACATTGGACTGAAAAATATGTGGCTCCAACATATCTTTTGGATTCGTGATAGCAATATAGAGGTTTTTGCCCTCGAAAGACACATAAATTTGTTTGCCAGTACGCATTACATAATCTGCAAATACCTTCTGCATATAATCAGGAAGCACCTCCCCTATTTTTACATTGATACTCGCATAAGTCAAAAACAGCTCTCGAAATGCCGTATTTTTAATAAAACCATCCATATCTGCAACGTTGATAAGATTAATGTATTTGATGGTTCTAATTAAAAACTGACGGAATTCCCGAGGCAACATAATGACCGTTCCGTTGAGTGGTGTCTTTAATTCCGCATGAAGAAAAACCCCACGAAAAACATAATTTAACCGATTTCTGACCCGAGAAAATTCCTTAACATTTAATTCACTTAGTTGAAACTTCACCTCATCCACCCGTCCTTCGATGTAGTCCTCTCCTTCATATACCGCAGGTTTTACACCAAAAAGCTTACTGTCCATAAACATCTGCATTGGAATGTATCTATGCGGGTCGTAACTCATACTTCGGAAATTAATACTTTCCTTCATGAAATCCAAAATGAGGTTGACGACCTTTGGTTTGAAGTCAGTTCTAAATTTTTTCACCTGCCGCCACAACATGTACATATATATAGCCACTGGAATCATGAGTGTCAACGTGACAATCAAAATATCCAAATACAATTCAAAAATAACGAGGGCAATGATGACCAAAAAAGAAAAAAACATTAGGCGCAACAGTCGTCGCCGTTGTCGGTCCAATCGCATCAGTTCGGGATGGATGGTTTGGTTGTAGTAAATTCTGAATTCGTTTAAGTCTCTCATAAAATGCTTCGTAATCTATTTCAAGATGAAAGGTAGTATTTTTTTTTAAAAATGCATTTAAAATCAACGTGTGTTACTTAACAGAATATTAATATCAAGTGATATCACATATCTAATTTAATTTTCGTTGTACTTTTACGAATGTTATTTCTGAAAAATAACTTTGACTCCATATGATTAGAAAGACAAGACCATTTTCTCACTCAAACTCCTTTTGTCAAATCATACTGACCAAATAAAATAATTTAGAAAAATAATTTTTAACACCTTTAAAGATATTTACCATGAAAAAATTGCTTCCTTTTTTACTACTTGCATTTGTAGCAATCTTTGCCGCTTGTGATAAAGACGATGATGGCGCAGAAAATGCTCAATTATTGAGTTACGATGGCTCAAATGCGAATGCACCAGATTTACCTGCGGGTAATTATATTTTTGGCGTCCGTTTTCCGCCAAATGAGACGGAAGCTTTCCAAGATAGCTTGTTAACAGAAGTCCGTTTTTATGTCAAGAGTCCACCGAATAGTTTGCGGGTACGAGTGTATGGACCAGGTATGAATGAAGCACCAGGTGATATTTTGTACCAATCTAATGCCTTGACTGCTTTGGTAGAGTCTGAAAGCTGGTACACACATACCTTGACTCAACCAGTGACGATTACGGGTGATGAGTTGTGGTTGGCGGTAAGCTTTTCGCATAACAATAATCTACGGTCTATTGGTTGCGACAGCGGCCCAGCAGTTGCCAACGGTGATTTTATTTTTGATGAATCTTTTAATAATTGGGCAAAGTTTAGTGTAGAAACGTCAGAAAGTGTGAATTGGAATATTCGTGGACGAGCAGGAAAATAGGTTTGAAACTCCTTAAAAAATGGCACAAAAAAAGCCCTTACATCACTGTAAGGACTTTTTTTTTGTAGCGAGAGGCGGGCTTGAACCGCCGACCTCGGGATTATGAATCACGCGCTCTAACCAGCTGAGCTACCTCGCCACTTTTTAAGCGGACGCAAATATCTAACTTTTATTTCGTAACCGCAATTTTTTTTCAAAAAAAAATAGTCGATTGACCATTTAGTAACGATAAAAAAATAACTCCGCCATTTAGACAGGGCAAATTTCCCTCATTTTTCACTTGAAATCAGTCAAAGCATCAACAATTATCCTTCTTTAAAGTAAAAACTGAGAAAAATTATCCACTGTCTAACTTGTCGGACTTATTATTTATCGTTACTTAGTTGATTGCTTATTGGAAATATACCTTTAAAGTTAAATCAATTCAAACGAGATAATCCTGCTTTGGCTTGTTGATGCAAACCTGTTTTATGTTCGTCAGGTTTAATCGTCAAACACAAATTATAAGCTGCTTTGGCTTCAGAAAATTTTCTTTGCTTTTCAAAAATATGCCCTCGTTCCAAAGCTGCGCGGCAAGCAAAATACCAGCCTTCGTTTTTTCCTTCCTCAATTGTCGTTTGATAAAAATCAAGGGCATAGCGGTCTTGCTGCAATTTGTGGGTGATGCGCCCCATACGGTAGCTACGTTCGAGTTGGGTTTTCTTGGTTTTAAAATCAGTTTCACATTGTGTACTCAACAAATCGTAGGCTTTTTGAAAATGCCCACCATCAAATAATAACCGTGCTTTTAATAAATAAGTATTCGGAACTTCACCTGCTTTGGCTTCTTTCAAAGCACTTTTATCACTGCCCACGACTGTTGTCCCCTTCGATTTTACCAAATTATTATACCGTTGATATTCTGCTTGATTGTTAAAAAGTAGCGCATGCCACGCCAGTTTTTGATAGGCATCTTTGATGAAATTTTTTCCACCAAAACGATTCACATATTTTTTTAAATAAACATCTGCATCCTTATCCAACCGCTGCAATTTTGCCAATCCCAACATATAATCCAAATAATGAAAGGAATGATACGCCGCGCCTGCCGGTCGATTTTTTAAAATAGTAATTGCATCATCCCCTCTGTCCGTCCGCATCGCGATATTGGCAACAATAAATGTTCCCATCAGGCTATTTTTAGGATTTAATTTGCCAGTATTGATAATCTTCCAGGAAGCCTCCGCGTCGTTGCCGAGGTGTAAAAGAAGGTAGCTGTAGAGCACATATATTTCTTCTTCATAGATAAAATCATTGCGCTGTGCATAAGCGATAACCTCTTCCAATTCTTGTTTTCCTTGCTCAAATGTACCTTCTAGCGAACTCAACATTTCCACCATCCAGCGATAATTATCTGGAATCGTTCCGACTGCTGCGTGCAGAATACCCAACTCTTTTTTATTTGGCATAAAATCAGGGAATTTCTCCACATTTTTAGTCAATAACTTAAATGCCTTGTTGACTTCAAAAGCTGCGGTTGCATATTCTTCAAATTTCAAACGCGCCATTGCCCAATGCAATCGCGTCGTCGCTTGAAGGTATAAATAATACGGCGAATTTTCATCGCCCTCCTTGATTTTAGCCAACCGGCGGTCTTTGTTTCCTTCTAACCGATTAAATTCTACATCTTCTTCGTTGATATAAACTCGAAAAAAATCCAAATAATTCTCGACATGATAAACCATAAGGTTTTCGCTATCTTGATTCTTTTCTTGTGCAATTAAAAAATTAGCTTCGTCAAAACGCAGTGCCAACACTTTTTTATATGCATTTTTTAATTTTGGCGACCAAGTGAAATGCGATTTGGCGGAAACTGAAAAGCAGTCAGAAAGAAAGAGAATAAGAAAGAAATATTGTTTCATAAAAAGGGATTTAGAGGTTAGAAGTTAGCCCATTTCATTGTCAGAAGTCAGAAGTCAGAAGTCAGAAAATCCAAGTTTTAAAGTTGTGAACACTCTGACTTCTGACAATGAAATGGGCTGTCTTCTGACTTCTTTTTAAACGTAAAAAGGGCTGGAAATTCTCATTCCCAACCCTTTTTTATCTTTTTTTTAAGGTTTCGACAATTACTCTACAACTACTTCTTCTACCGGCTCTTTGCCAAGCGACAAAATATTGTCATCCACCAATACACGCCCGCAGTGTTCACAAGTCAACACTTTTTTGCGCTGACCGATTTCCAATTGCAATTGTGGTGGTACTTTATTGAAACAACCGCCGCAAGAATCTCGCGTCACCGTAACAACGCCCAAACCATTTCGGTAAGCTTTCGTTACTCGGTCATAGCCTTTCAATAAACGTTCGTCAATTTTCTTGCGCGCACGTTCTACTTTTCGCTTCAATTTCTCCTCTTCTTTTTCCGTCTTCGCGATAATTTTTTCCAACTCTACTTTCTTCGCTTCCAAAGCTTCCCGCTTTGCAGTCAAGCGAGCTTCCGCTGCTGCTAATGTTTCCTTCTTGCCTTCCAAGAAAGAACCACCTTCGCGAATTTTCTTTTCCGACAATTGGATTTCCAACTTCTGCATCTCGATTTCTTTCGACAATGCATCGTATTCCCGATTGTTTTTCACGTTATCCATTTGCTTTTGATAACGCTCAATCAAGGCAGTAGATTCCTGAATATTGGCGTTGTGACGGCTCATTTCGCCTTCCAAATCGTCAATATTATCCGCCAAACGACGAACACGAGTTTCCAAACCACCAATTTCGTCTTTCAAATCGTCAACTTCCATTGGCAATTCTCCTTTCAAAATCTCAATTTCGCTCAACTCGGTGTCGATGAGTTGCAATTCATATAGTACTTTTAGCTTTTCAGCTACTGATAGTTCTTTTGCCATTCTTTATAAATAATGTAATCGCCCAAGGGCTGATTTATTTAAAAAAAAATTCAACTGAACTGACCAACTTAATTTGGACAGTTACAGATAATTTACTGGATTGGTATTTACTTTCGTAAAATGGGCTGCAAAAGTAGTAAATTTTTTAGAAATAAGCCCATGTAATAATTCAATTGTATATTGTTCGCTTTCATAATGCCCAATATCAGCAATGATAATGTTGTTATCCGCATCAAAAAACTCATGATATTTGTAATCTGCAGTGATGAAAATATCCGCTTTTTGCCGAATCGCAGCATTTAATAAAAAACCACCCGAACCACCGCAAACTGCTACTGTCGAAATGTCTTTTTCTAAAATATTTGTATAACGAACACAACCCGCCTGCATTATCTCTTTCAATATTTTCAAAAATGCCATGGGTTTCATTGGCTTATTTAGATTGCCAATCATACCACTACCAATTTCTACGCTTGAATTTTCAATCGACATTAAATCGTACGGCGTATTTTCAGCAGGATGATTTTTGTGCAAAGCGGCTAAAATCTGTGCCTGAATTCCCGTTTCAAAAACAACCTCTAATTTCATCTGCGCGCCCACTTGTCCATCAACGGTCCCTACACCCAAAGTTGCGTAACTCATTTGGTCAAAACCATTCACTTGCCCTGCTCCTGCTGCAAATAAGGCATCTCGAAGTGATTCACTATGTGTCGCAGGTACGAACGTAAATAATTTTTTCAGCCGCTGTTTTGGTGCTAAAATTCGCGTGTTTTCCAAACCTAATTTCTCTGTAATTTTTCCATTCACGCCATTGCGATATACATTGTCTAAGTTGGTATGAATGGCATAAATCGCTACATCATTTTTGATGGCTTTCATCACCGTTCGTTCGACATAATTGCGTCCGTTGAACCGTTTTAATCCTTTGAAAACGATGGGATGATGCGCTACGACAACATTGCAACCGAGTTCGGTAGCTTCGTCGATAATGGCTTCTGTGGAATCGAGACAAACCAAAACGCCCGTGATTTCTGCGTTAGGGTCGCCGACGATTAAACCTGAATTATCATAACTTTCCTGGTAGGAAGAAGGCGCGATAGATTCGAGGTAAGTGGTTAGGTTTTTTATTTTCATAATTTCCGTTTTTTATTTTTATTCATACCCCAATATCTTCAACATCTCTTCCGGTTTCTGCTCCCCACGATACTCCTTATCCACCAAATTTCCTTTAGAATCCTTATAAATCACAATGTGTTTCGGCGACGGAATCAGACAATGCTTAATCCCTCCATATCCACTCAGTGCATCCTGATACGCACCCGTATGAAAGAAACCAAGATACAATTTTTCTGGGTCATCTGCTGGATAAGAAGGCAAATAAACCTGCCCTTGCTGCGCTTCCGAATTGTAGTAATCCGAGTTGTCACAGGACAAGCCACCGATGTTGACCCGCCGATATTCATTGTTCCACTTATTGATAGGCAGCAAAATAAACCGCTCGCCAATTCCCCAAGAATCAGGTATCGTATTCATTAAAGAATTGTCAATCATGTACCACAATTCCGAGTCGTTTTGCCGTTTTTGACCAAGCACGGAAAAAATTACTGCACCACTTTCCCCGACTGTATATTTTCCAAATTCTGTAAAAATATCAGGCTCTTTCACCTCTTCATCCTCACAGGTTTCCATGATGGTTTTAACGATTTCCTTAATCATGTATTTATAGTCAAAATCTGCCCCCAGTGAGTTGCGAATTGGCATGCCTCCACCAATATTTAAGGCTTTTAGCGACGGACAAATCTTTTTCAATTCACAGTATAATTTCACCGCTTTTCGCAATTCGCCCCAATAATATAGACTATCTTTAATACCTGTATCGACGAAAAAGTGCAGCATTTTCACAATGAAATTGGGATTGTCTGCCAGTTTTTCTTTATAAAAATCAAGTACTTCTGAATGTCGAATACCAAGGCGTGAAGTATAAAACTCAAAATTCGGTTCTTCCTCCGTTGCTACTCGAATCCCAATTTTACAAACACCATTTACCTTGCCTTCAAACTGTGCCAATTCCTCCTTATTGTCCAAAACGGGCGTGACATTATTAAACCCTTCATTAATCAAGTCACTAATTTTATCTACGTAACTTTGCGGTTTGTAGCCATTACAAATTACGATTGTATTTTTCTTGATTTTTTCTTTTTTGACCAATTGTCTTATCAAATCAATGTCAAAGGACGACGAAATTTCCAACTTCACATCATGCCGCAACACCTCATTCAGCACATGGCTAAAGTGGCAACTTTTAGTGCAATAACAATAATTGTATTTACCACCATACCCTAAGGATTTAATGGACCGATTGAAAAGATTTCGTGCTCGTTTTATCTGCGACCCAATTTTGGGGAGATAGGTTAGTTTCAATGGCGTTCCGTATTTTTCAATTAAATATTTAAGCGGAATGCTGTTGAAAAGAAGATAGCCCTCCTCGATGTCAAAACCTTCTTGTGGAAAGTAGAAGGTTTGGTCAATCAAGTCAAAATAACGATTTGTCAATGCTGATTGTGATTAAAAGATTTATAAATTTAGATTCATTATTACAATGTCTTCGCCAAATGAGCAATGAACAATGAGCAATTAAGAATGAACAATTACTGAAAACAAGATTTTGTATTCATCAGATTTTCAAATATTTACAAGTGATAATTTCCATTAATTAATTGCTGTTAATTTTTAATTCTTCCTTTGGCGATGATATTGATTATTAAGTAACGCGAAAAAAATAACCTTCCATTTTTGAGCGGACATTTAGTCCATATTTTTCACTTTAAAATGCTCATTATATCAACATAAATAGCACCTTTAAAGCAAAAATGGAGAACAAAACCTCACTCCCAAGAATCTGAATTTATTTATCTCACGTTCCTTAACTACTCGGACCTGTTTAATAATCGACACTTTTGACTGGGCAATTTCTGTTTAAGAAACTTTAATAGTCCTTTCTATTGGAGGATTTTAAAATTCCTTAAACAGAAATTGCCCAGTCAAAAATGTCGCGTATTAAAGGTCACCTACTCATTTCCCTGCAAATAAATGAAGTAATTTTCTTTTTAAATTAAAAAGGAGAACTTATTTTATAAAAAATAGTCCTTTTTTTCTCTACTAAAATTATTTTTTAAAAACGTTCGCTACCTTCATGCTTTATTTTTTTAAAAACAATCCAATTTCAAAATCCTCGTACTATGGAAGAAACGCAAACATATCTCCAGAAAGGAGTCAGTCTGGCAATGGAATTTGCGCCCAAATTAGCTGGAGGACTTTTAGTCTTATGGTTAGGCTTTTGGGTTGCTAAAAAATTGAGTATCCTTATCAAAAAAGGCTTAGAACGTTCTAATTTCAGCCTTGAAATCTCTTCATTTATTGTTTCCTTGGCCGCTGTGGGCATGAAAGGTATGGTTTTATTGAGTGCTGCAGGTATCGTTGGTTTTGATACTTCTTCATTGGTAGCCGTCATCGCCGCTGCAAGTTTTGCAGTTGGTATGGCATTGCAAGGTGGACTTGGTAATTTGGCCTCTGGGATTTTGATTTTAGTGTTCAAACCTTATAAGGTTCATGATTGGATTGAGGTGCAAGATAAGTTTGGGAAGGTAGAAGAAATTCAAATTTTCAATACCATTATGGTTACGCCAGGCTTGAAAACATTGATTATTCCTAATGGTCAAGTGACGGATAATATCGTTACTAACTTTTCTCGCAAAAACTACATTCGTATGGAACTCAACGTAACGATGCCGTATGCAGAAAGCTATCCACGCGTCGAGAAAATTATTATGGAGGCGTTGATGAGTACGCCAGGTGTTTTGCAAACGCCGGTACCTGAAATTGGGATAGAAACTTACGATTCTCACAATATGGTTATTGCTGTCCGACCTTATGTTGTTCCTGATGATTTTTGGAATGTCACTTTTGAAACGCATCGACGAATCAAAGCGGCTTTCAGTGAAAATGATGTTAAGGTTGCGTATTCTGAAGGGATTGAATTGGGACCAATTGGTGCTTAATTTATAGGACTTTACAATGATGAATGAGATAGGGTTGTAAATTTATCATTTATCCTTCATCATTTGGCGAAGACATTCTAAAGTTCACTGTTCTGTAACAAAAAGCACTCAAATGAATATCCGAGACGAATTGCTTGCCGATCGTTCCAAAGCCAATATTCTACGTATTGCTCAGTATGTGGGTGATAGCTCGGAACTTTTTCAAACATTGGTAGACCTATTTCTGAAGGACATTCCACGAGTCAATCAACGGGCGGTTTGGGTGATGGTGTATTGCGCTGAGGCGCATCCGGTATTAATTTATCCACATTTAAAAAAGCTATTGGATAATCTACAAAATCCCGAGGCACACAATGCGGCGAGACGGAATACCATTAAGATTTTATCAGAGATTGACATTCCAAAGAAGTATCAAGGACAGGCATTGGATATTTGCTTTAATTTTTTATTGTCAATGCAGGAACATATTGCGGTGAAGGTCTTTTCGATGCAAGTCATCTTTAATATTAGTAAAAACGAACCTGATTTGTTACGAGAACTAGCGGCAGTCATTGAAGACCAATTACCATATGGGTCGACGGGTTTTAAATCAAGAGGAAATAAAATTTTAAATAAAATCCAACAGGTTTTGCTAGAAAAAATTTAAACAGTGAGCGCAACTTTTATTGAATCCTTATCATTTTTTTCAACAATTTCCTTCAACCAATTTAAAATTTTCACATCATTCGGAACGCATTTTTGACAAATAATAACCTCATCTACCAATAAGGCAGGAATGCCCGCGACATCGTATTTTAAAATATCATCTAATACACTAACTATCTGAATATCAGCGACCAATGATAGTTTTTTTAACGATTTTTTGACCGTATTTTCCAGTTTTTTTCTGCGAATATTATCAACTCCGAGTATTTTTATTTTCATATTTACTTGATTTAAGGCTAAAATTCACTTTTTACATGAATATAAAAAATGACTTACATCATCTTCTAACATGATTGACATCAAATTCATACTTCCCATTTTTCATTATATTTAGCCCTACTTCATCACTCTAAATCAGTCAAAGTATCGACAATTATCTTTCTTTCAGTCCAAAACTGAGAAAAATTATCCACTGTCTAACTTGTCGGACTTATTATTTCATCGTTACTTAGCAGCAAATTTTAAAAATGAGTAATTTTTATCATCCAAATGAAGTTTTTAATCCGCGAGCAGCCGAAAAAGAAAATCTGCTTCGGCTCAATGCCGTTATCCAAAATGCGTTGGATGGCATCATTACGTTCAATGAAGAAGGCACTATAGAAAGCATGAACCCTGCAGCGGCAAATCTCTTTGGTTGTCAACCTCAGGAAGTAATCGACAATAGTGTAGGCATGCTACTTGCTGCAACTTATGGAAGTGATTATGAGCAAATTCAAAAATATCTAAAAAAAGATTTAGCTGAACTGATTGGGACAGGAAGAGAAATGAAAGGGCGGCGAAAAAGTGGTGAATATTTCACTTTTCGATTCAGTGTGAGCGTTGTTGAAATTAACGGACGAAAATTATTTACGGGAATTCTGCACGATTTGACAGAGCAAAAATTGGCAGAACAGAAAATGTGGCAAGAAAAGGAACGCGCTAAAAAATATCTGGACGTTGCCAATACTATGATGGTTGCTTTGGATAAAAATGGTAGAGTAGAGCTCTTTAACAAAAAAGGAGAGGAGATTTTAGGCTATGATGAAGCGGAGATTTTGGGACAAATTTGGTTTGATTTATTTGTACCTATTAAATCGAAAGAGTCCGTCAAAGAATCTTTTGAAACCTTGATGAGTGGCGAACGGGAGTTTGTCGAATATTTTGAAAGCACGCTTGTTACCAAAAATGGAAAAGAAATCATTATTGCTTGGCACAACTCCATGGTTTATGATGAAACCGGCAATATAGCGGGGACAATGAGTTCAGGAAATGACGTGACCAAACAAAGGGAAAACGAGCAAAAAATTACTAAATTAAACGGTTTATTAGAATTAAAAGTCGAAAAAACGGAAGGAGCTCTAGAAAAGACAGCGGGTGCTTTGGAAGATGCAGTCAACAAATTAATTCAGGAAGTGAAAGATAGGAAAGCTACTAAATTAGAACTTTTACTAAAAGGTGAGGACCTCAAATTAGCCCTGCAACAAGAGAAAGAGGTGGGTGAAATGAAGTCCCGATTCGTGTCGATGGCTTCCCATGAATTTCGGACGCCACTCAGTACGATTTTGTCTTCGGCTGCTTTACTTTCGCGCTATACCAAGGAAGACCAACAACCTCGTCGTGATAAACACATCAACAAAATCCGATTATCTGTACAGAATTTGAACAGTATTTTAAATGACTTTTTGACGCTTAGTAAGTTGGAAGAAGGCAAAGTCAATGTTCAAAACAAAAAATTTGCGTTCAACGAATTTTGTCAAGAATTGATTGCGGAAATGCGCGCGTTATTGCAGGAAGGACAGCGGATAAAATTTGATGGCTTGGTAAATGACCAGTTTTTAACAACAGATAGTCGACTACTAAAAAATAGCTTAATTAACTTATTGTCGAATGCACTTAAATATTCCAAACCGAACAAAACGATTATTTTAAATGGAAAAATTGATGCCCAGCTTTTAATCATAAAAGTAATTGATCAAGGCATCGGTATTCCTAAAAAAGACCAACCCCGTTTATTTACCCGTTTTTTTCGCGCCAAAAATGTTGAAAATATTAAAGGGCATGGACTTGGTTTGACGATTGTACAGCGGTATTTGGATTTGATGAAAGGGCGTATTGAATTTGAAAGTGAGGAAGGTGTTGGAACGACTTTTACACTCAAAATTCCGCTTTAAAATTGCTCATTATATCAATATAAATCACACTTTCTAAGCAAAAACGAAGAACAAATCCATTCCTGTTTCCTTGCAAGTTGATTTTGATATTCCTACCAACGATGGTGTTCAATTAGCCAATGACAAAGAACCAGACGCACTGGGTTTTGTCAATCAAATCAATATTCCAACCTCCGATGGAGAGTTTAATGTTTGGACAACCTTAGCAATCTCTCAATCTTTTAACCAAGGTAAAACCTTTGCGAGCCTTTACGGAAGGGTGAATTTTAGAACGGAGTCATTTAGCAATCAATGGCAGAGTGGCGCAGAAATAAGGCATCTATTTTTTGATAAATTATACTTGATTGGGAAGTTAAGAATTCAAGAACAATTGTCTGATAAAGACAATTCCTCTGCCTCTTTTTTGTATGGATAAGGCACAACCTTTACCTCTTTGGGTCTTACAGCGATGTATAAATTGAATGAAAAATGGAACTTAATCGCTGGATATTCTGAATTTTCGGGCGTGCTTGTTGACCGTCGAAATGTCTATGATGGAGCGACGTTTTCGTTGGGTGTTTAGATTGCATATTGAATTATTTTGTATTTTTTTGAATAAAAAATGGTGTAGGAAAATAACATCGAAGATTTAAGGTTTCTACACCATTTTCTATTTCTCTTATAATTTCCTGCCATCTCTCACAATCACCTCCGACCCTTCCGCCATAAAAATCGAATCCGGCTTCCCCCGCACAATTTCATCAAAATATTCGCCATAAAAATTAGTCGGCAAATAATTAATTTTGTATTTTTTTACAGGAAAAATTCGCCAAGAAGGATGCTCTACTTGATATTCCATCGTCTTAGTCGCACCATTAGCCGCATAGCCCCAATAGTGTTCGGTGATAAACTGCTCTTCGCTACCTTCCACCAACGCTACAGGTTCTTTCGCCGTCGTCACTTGTAAGTCATTCCAACCTTCTTTCGTCTTCCAAGAGTATTCAATTAATCGTTCATTTTCTTTCTCTTCCCAGCGATGCTTCATTGGAAAAGTACTGTAATTTTCACCGTAAATTGTATTTGCTACAAAAGAAATAGCTGGTTTTGGAACAATTTCGCTGATGAAGGTCGCACCGCGTTTCCATTCACCATTATCTTTATAACGCACATAAAAACGCAAATTAACTTCTTCAAAATTTCGATGAAAAGGAATCGGCAAACCCTTGATTTTTACATTCGTAAACATAAAACCGACGAGACTGACATAACATTTTCCTTTCCACAAATCTAATTCTGTTCCATGTGGAAGATGTGGCAGGAGATATTTTGGGTCAACTGCATAATTTGCCATGATGAGATTTTGCCATTCTGCAGTGAGAAATTTATTTTTCATTGGAAATAATTGATAGTGAGGATTGGAATGATAACAAAGAAGAAGGAATTCAGTTGCAACTATCTATTAGACTTAATTTAAAAAAAGAACCCCCCTCCACCGAAGCAGAGAGAGGCCATCCCAAAAACCAGATTTTGAGAAAACTTAAATCGGTTCTGGGAAATCGCACATTGTATCTTGAAGAGAGGTCAAAGGTCAGACCATTTCACTGTCAGAAGTCAGGTTTGAAACATGTTCTCTCTGACTTCTGACAGCAAAGCGGTCTGTCCTCTGTCCTCTTTTTTTTAATCTATCATCACCATTTTCCGAGTCTCCGTCGCACACGCTGTTTCAAATTTATAAAACAGGATTTGTGAGCTACCAAGGTCGTCTTTGGTCAATTTGATTTCATTGTAACCAATCGGATAATCAGCAGCAATGACTTTTAAAACTCTGCCAGAAAAATCCGTGATGGTCAAACGAGACCAGCCAGCTTCGGACATTTCCCAAGCGATAGTCGTTTCATCTTTGAAAGGATTTGGTCGGTTTTGGTAGACCATGAATTTATTATGGATACCATTACTTTGTCCTTCCGTGAAATTCAAATTAACAGCAAGGGTCTGCGTGCCTGCATTCAGGTCTGCTTGATACGCCTCTGCTGGTGTATATTCAGAAGTAATTTTAATTAAATTGCTAAGTATTGTGTTAGAAGATGCTAAAAAAGTAAAGCTAAAAAGTGTCGTACCATTGTTGTGTAGTGTGTTTTTTGAATTGTCCCAACTGCTGGTGATAATGCCTTCGTCAAGCATTGCCAGTCCAAAATTATCTGTGGTTAAATTGTCGAGTTCGCCTGGAGTGATATCTATCAATTCGAGAGCATTTTCGTCAAAGTCCAAGGTAAATTGGTAACCGAAAATATTCAGGAAGTCGTTGGTTTTAAAGTCTACACGATAGGTTTCCCCAGCTTTTAATCCTCTGTCTTGTATGTCAAAATTTAACTCGCCGTCAAAAGAACGGTCATCTGCGCCCAACAAGTAGTTTGGATTCGCTGAAGCATTTACATCTCCAATTTTTATACCAATAAAATCAACGCCCATATTGTCTGCGTCCAGATTATTGATGTTAAAGTATTCTGGAAATGCTTGACCAAACGGATTGTTCGGATTTGGAAATTCATACGCTGCGTCTACAAATCGCCAAGAAGAATTATTTGGAAAATCAGTGTTGATTTGCAAAATTAGCTTTCGCGTCAATACCACATCCAAAGTCGAAACGCTTCCTGAATTGTTGACGTCTCCCGCAATGATTTTATAAGGAGAATCTAATGGTTGAACATTCAAAATATGCCTCGTCATGTGCACTAGATCCAAGGTCGTTACTCCATTCGAAGGGTCTTCATTATTTTCTGGCGTGAACGTGTAATCGTTGTACATATCCAAGGCAGAAAATTGATAATTTCCAACATTTGAAGTTATAGGTTGTGTCGCTGGACCGTTGCCACTTACATTCACAATTACCTCATCTACACCGTCACCGTTTTCGTTGGCAATCATCCCACCGACGTTAGCAGTCAGAGTCTGTGGACAACTATTCATATTGTCTTGAATGATAACATAAGTCTCACAAAAATCACTGTTTCCTGACGCATCCGTCACGGTAAGCGTTACAATGTTTGTGCCGAGGTTATCACAAGTGAAGAAACTTGGAGTCAATGTTAACGTCAAATCTTCGTTGTCTTCACAGTTGTCATAGCTTCCGCTGTCAAACAATTCTGCATTCAATTGAATCATTCCACCGTTGCCGTCTGGGTCAGGCATCAATTGCACTGCTAAGCCATTTAAGCAAACTGGCGTTGGTAATTTTGCATCTTGAACCGTAATTTCAAACTCACAAGGCGTTGAATTGCCACACAAATCTTCTATTGTATATTCCACTTTATGTGTTCCAAACGGAAAATCATTGCTCACGTCCGCAGACACACCATTGGAATTTACTGAACCGTTGCTATACAAATCAACTGTATAGAAAAAATTGAAACTATTGCTACAATCCGTTACTGTCACCATCGGCACAGACACATAATCTGACACACAATCTGGGTCGTAACTATCAATTGTAATGCTATTTGGACAAGTCACCACTGGTGCTTCTACATCCGTAATTTTCAAAATCTGTGTATACTCCCAATAGCCTAAACTATTCGCAACATTCGGGTTGTATTGGCACCAATCAATGATGATCCATTTTCGTAAAATTTTACCACAAGCTGGCATATTAGTTGGCAAAATTTGATCTGTAAAAGTCACAGCAACCAAGTCACAAGTTGACTCATTTGTCAATGGATAATCGTGTGGAGCTTCCAAATTATTTGGTTCTAAATTCGGGTCACATTCAAACGATTCAAAATCCGTTGGCCATTGAATATCTGCCAAAACAAACGGCGAATTATTTTCAACAGTAACGGTCTGAACACAAGTTCCAGTTCGACCGCCTTGGTCCGTTGCTGTATAAGTCCGAACAATCATACCAACACCACAATTTGTCAATTGGTTATCTTCGTCAACTTCGTACGTTGCACCGCAGTTGTCAATAATAATTGGCTCTTGAATGCTTGGAATTACATCGCCACATTCAACTATTTTATCTGCTGGACAAAGAATTTCAGGATCTATTGCATCCTGAATTTCTACTTCAATCATACAAATATTAGAATTTCCATAAATATCGAATACTTGTAAAGCAATCATGACATTTTCTGAAATATCACAGCAAGTAAATTCTACAAATGGTCCAAAAAACGTTCCCGCAGGTACGCAATCCGTCGGCATTCTTCTAATTTCAAAATAATCAATTGCACAGTTGTCAATACTACCGTCATCAAAAATTTCAGCTGCTACAATTGCCGTACTATCTGCTAAAGAAACCGTTGTAAATTCATCACAAATAACAACTGGCGGTGTGTTGTCCACAACATCCAAAGTTACCTGACAAGAGGAAGAATTTTCACATTCATCTTTTGCAATATAAGTCAAGATGTAAGTACCTACTGCAACATTTGGAAGGATACCACCATTACCAAAAATTTGACCATAAGGTGTATTTATTCTTACGGAATAGGAGGAGCATTCGTCCACTACTGTCGCCCCTGGCAACTGAACGGTCGCCGCACAACTACTTGAAACACTTGTCGATACAATCGTCGCAGGACAAGTAATCGTCGGTGCCAATTCATCCGAAATTTTAATCAATTGAATGCAAGACAATGGGTTAATGCCTGGCTGTGTCGGTAAACACCAATCGTAAACCGTCCATGTCCGCAAAATTTTCTGTCCACCTCCACAAAGGTCAAAAACCTCATCTTGGAAAGAAGACGCAATCGAACAAGAATTATCCGCACCTGGAATAATATCTATAACACCCGCTGGGCCTAAATCAATGCTCGGATAGCCTGTAGCTGCTGGTGAAGTGTCTGGAAATCCATTCGCGTCACAAGCAAAATCAACCTCTCCTGGGCAGGTCGGCGTAAAATTTGCCAACGATATGCGCAAAACAGTAATCGTTTGTGTGCAAGAAGAAATATTACCATAAGCATCAACTGCTGTCCACATTCGAGTAATGATTTCAGTGTACGGCGTTGAACTATTGTTGCTTGGCATACAAGAGCCATCTTGTACATTATCAAAAAAGCTATACTGTACAAATCCAGAGCAATCTGAGAAAGTTGGCGAAGGTGCATTTCCTCCTTCCAAAGTCGGTGTTGTTCCAAATAAGCAGTAAATATCGTAATCGCCGCAGTTAGCAATATTTGGACCTAATTTGTCTTCAATGTCCATCGTTCCCCAGCAAGAATTTCCGCCTGGGACATCTTCTTGAACCGAGTAAATTAACGTTTGACCGATATAATTTTCATCAACATAAGGACTGTTAGGAATGATGTTTCCTTGTGAATCCTGAATGACAACAATCAATGGCGTACTACAACTCGTCGGGTCTTCCAACATCATATCTGGCGTTATCATTACCTCGCAATCTTCGTTGATGCCGGGTAGGGAAACGTTCACATCATCGTTGCAAACGAGCGCGCACTGGGCTTGGCTAATGGTGCTAAAACCCAGTAAAAACAAGGTTAAAGCAAACATTAATTTCCAAAATTGGGTACTTAATTTCCCCGTAGTTCTCATCTTTCTATTTTGTGAAAGACCGTGCGTATGTTGAGTAAAGTATGTAAACTCTTTCTTTTTCATGGGAATAAAAGTTAAAATGACGCTTTGTGTTTTTTTTTGAAAAAATCGTCATTCTGAATTAAATAATTTGTTGCTGTGTGTGTAAGTTGGCAACAGTTAGTCAGACCTTTTTCTTATAAGCTTTTTATAAAAATCTGACCCCATGTGTTTGTGCTAAAGTGAATTGTAAAATATCTGGAAGCATCTTTTTCGCTTCTTAAAATCCTTGAAATATGTTCTTAATAATTTCGGGATTCGTTTAAATGAGCCAAAACCCGGTTTGTGTTTGTATAAAAATTTAAGATTCGTTGTGTAATTTCGGTAGCGGATACCTTCAGGGTATCTGTTACCTATTGTTGTGTATTTTATTTTTGTAAGTCTTATCTTAGGTAGCAGATACTTTAAAGGTATCCGCTACCAGAGAAAATTTGTTGTATAAAATGGATTATAATTTGCTAATTTTTTTTTAAAAAAAAGTATGAAAATATAAATTTTTAATGTTCTGGATTAATTCGTTGTGTAAAATTGTATTCTCAAAAAATGTACGCTTAATAATGTGTGTAAAGTTTTTTTCTCAAAAGTATGTGTGTAGTTTAAAGATTGTATGCTGACATTAATCGCTGGAGATTTGATGTTTAATTAAATCGGATTTCAGTAATCTGCGTCCGTTAACCGTCCACCTTCTACCGTCCACCGTTTTATTTTACATAAATCAACTTCCTCCGCTTCGGTCGAAATCCTTCTGCACTCAATTCATAAATAAGAATGCCCGCTTTGTCCGTAATCGTTGTCAAATCAATTTCGATGCGATGCTGTCCCTCCGTGTATTCTCCTTTTTGATGGAAAAGTTCTTTTCCGAAAAGGTCAAAAATACGCAGCTCGGTTTCGGCAACTTTCGACAAATAAAAATTAATTGTCGTGTTGCCATTCGTTGGATTCGGTTGATTTTGATACAGTTCAAATCTCGTGTCAGTCGTTTTCTTAAAGCCCAAAGTCACGTCATAAAAATCGACGTTGTTGGTGGGGTCGGCAAAACTTCCAGCGTACGCTTCTGCAGATACATACGATGGACTAATGCGCAAAACCTCACTTAGTGTGGTGTTCGCTTTAGCGCGAACGTGGATTATAAATAATTCGTCAATAGCAGTCAATTGTTGGTCGAAAATGCTCTCCCAACTGGTAGTTAATATGCCTTCGGATAACTGTGTTTTTCCGAAATTAGCGGCTTTCATTTCCTGCAATTTTCCAGGAACAATGGCTGTAATTTCTAATCGGTCGGTATCAAATTCCAGCGCAAACTGGTAGCCCATTATCTGCTCAAAATTTACAGCAGTAATCGGGATTTCGTAATCGTAACCCGCTTCCAATCTGTGGTCATTTGTCATTAATTGCAATTCGTCAGTCATCGTACGGTCATCGGCAGCGAGCAAGTTATCGCCATTAGCCGTGCCGTTCACGTCGCCAATTTTGATGCCGATAAAGTCGTTTTCCAGATTGTTGCTATTCACATTTTGCAAAGTGATGTTTTCTGGGAAATTTTCATTCAATGGATTTTGTGGATTGATGAATTCATAATCCAACGGCACAAAACGCCAGGAGGTATTGTTGTTAAAATCTGTGTCAATGTTTAAAATTAACTTCCGTAATTGCACCAAATCAAGCGTCGTCACACTGCCCGAATTGTTGATGTCTGCCGCAATCATTCGATAAGGCGAACTCAATGGGTTGATATTCAAAATGTGCTTTCGGATATACACCAAATCCAAGGTTGTTACACCATTTTTAGGATTGGTATCGTAAGTTGGCGTAATGGTATAATTACTGCCAGAAGGCAAATTTTCAAAGTGATAAGTCCCATCCACATCCGTGTGCATCGCTATCGAAACGCCGCCACTCACGCCGACTACTTTCTGGCTCAATGGGTCACCGTTTTCTAAGCCAACAAAACCCGCCAAGCTGATATTGTTGTTCGTTCCATTACAATAATCTAAGTTATCTTGCACCACGATGGTCGTTTGACAAAAAGAACTATTGCCATATACATCCGTCACCGTTAAAGTCGCTGTTTGATTGCCAATATTCTCGCAATTGAACGTATTTGGACTCACTTGAAAAATCAAATCTTCGTAAACTGAACAGTTATCTGAACTTCCACCTTCAATCAAATTTGGTGTAATGGTGACCATTCCATTCGCTTGAACCGTCACTGAAATTCCGTTATTACAAACAGGCGACGGTGCTTCAGTATCAATTACTGTGAAATTCATTGTGCATTCATCCATGTTTCCACAGCCATCGTGTGCCGTAAATTTGATAGTGTGTGTGCCCATCGGATAAGTTCCGCTAGCATCCGCGCCATTGTTATTTGAAAACGGAGAATTATTGGTAAAGGAAATTGCTTCACTACAATCCATCGCCGTTGCCAAGTCTAAATCCACATAAGTTTGACAGTCAAAAACATTATCGATGCCGACAGTAATTGAAGGCGGACACGTTAAATCTGGAGCAGTTGCATCCAAAACTTCGATGATTTGTGTGTGTTCCCAAATACCCGCGCCGTCTGGGTCATTTGGTTGAAAAATACACCAGTCAATTACTGCCCAATTTCTAACTATTTTATAACAAGCTGGATAAGCCGTGAAGAAGGTAAAATCCGTGCTGGAAATACCCAATTGCTCACAATCTTGTCCGGTCAAAATCGGTACGCCCGTGTTGGTTGTATCGGTATCGAAGCCACATTCATAAGTCAAAATATCTTGTGGAAAAGTGACACCCAATGGCGTATTATCCGAAATGGTAATCGTTTGAGGACAAGTAATCGCATTATTGCTATTGTCGGTTGCAGAAAAGGTTCGAGTAACAAAACCGATACCGCAAGTATTTAAATTAATATTGTCATTCCAAGTCAAATTGGTCAAGCCACAATTGTCGGTTGCAAAGGCAATTCCTGTATATTCAACCGCTGTATATTCAAATCCGCAATCGACATTAATCTCACCAGGACAAATAATTTCTGGGTCAACATCATCCGAAACAATCACATCGCTGGTACACTGTTTACTCAATCCACTGATGTCAAAAACTTGTAAAGTGATGCTCGTCGGATTTCCTAAATCACTGCAATCGAAGTAAACAAATTCATCAAATGGGTCGCTGCCACGTTTCACTAAATAATAGTCAATTCCACAATTATCGTGGCTACCATCATCAAAAGTCTCTGCATAAACCAATACTGTTCCGTCAGGTTGTAAGACCACTTCAATTTCGTTTTCACAAATTGCTGTCGGCAAATCATCATCGGCAACCGTCACTGTAATGGTACAAGTTGACTTATTGGCACAATCATCTTCTGCTTTATAAATGACGTCATACTCGCCCGCAGGTACCGTGTTGTAAGGTCCGTGCCCTGTCCCAAAATCCCATTCAGGAACAACGGTTAAGTTGGAGCAATCATCTGAAGCCGTTGCCGCAGGTAAGTAAACTTGCGCCACACAAGAATTAGCGTAAGTGTTAAAACTCACATTTTGTGGACAGGTTAAATTCGGTGCTTGGGTGTCGTTTAGATTAATAATTTGAGAAGAAACTCGGGTTTCATCCGTACAAATGTCATTCACAAACCAGGTTCTGACAATCTTGATTTGTCCGCCACACTCAGGATATTCCTGGTCTGTAAATGCTGTGACCAATTCGCAATCGCTTGCGCCAGTCAGTGGATAATTGTTAATAGTAGGATAGCCAGTGAAACCTAAATCGTAAGGGTCATCTTCGCCACATTCGAGTGTAGCGTTTTCAAAACCATCAAAATTTGACGGAAATTCCACTTGGTCTAGAATAGCTCTTAAAAGCCAAATTGTTTGTATACAGGTTGCCGAATTTCCACTTGCATCAATCACGCTCCACGTTCGGTCTATTTGAGCAGTCACCGTTGAATCGCCAGCCATTGTTCCGCAAGCCAAGTCGGTGAAATCATCTGAATAAGAGATGTTTAAGTCATTAAAAGGGGTCACATTATCGCTGATGCCCGGAAAACCAATCACCGCAGGATTCGCGTTGACATTGCAATAAATGAAGACTTCAGGGCAATTTAAAACTGGATTCATATCGTCAATCACCGTCACATCACTCGAACACGCATTGCCATCACTCGCCGTTAATGTTGCTGTTAAAGTCAAGCCAATTTCGTTGCCATCGACCATATCGCCAATCATATTTCCATCTGCGTCCACTACTTCTAAAGTAAATGTCCCGTTGCAACCCGTCGGTGCGCTTTGCATCAATATTGCCGGTGTAATTGTCGCCATGCCGTTGATATCTAAAGACACAATTACGCTTCCGTTGCAGATAATTGAACACTGAGAAAAAACGGTTTGCCCAAATATGACTATAATAGCAACCAACAAAGTGGTCATCAATCCGCTAAGATTGTGGGGGGTATGTGAGGAGGCACTTCCAAGTAGCCATCCTGTGCAATTCCGAGCAAAACCGTTCAAATTCTTCATCGTTCTCGTGATTGGTGATTGATGATTAGGCAATTGTCTTGAGGGTACGAGATGGGCAGAACCCACCATGTACTGTACGAAACAGGTGCTAATTATCCATCACTTAGTAAAATATGGATATATCATTTGCTGCCATTAGCGTTGAAAAAATTCAATAAGAACCAGTGCCAATTGTAAACAAAAGACAAGGCTTCGCCAAGGCAAAATAATTTGCTATTGATGTGTGTAGTGGTAAGAAAAGATTCGATTCGATGGCGTACGGCGTACGGCTCACGGCGTACGGGACGCAGGAACAGATAACTGAGCCTAAAGCTAAAAATGACACTGAAAAAATAAGTTCGAAGAATTTTGAATAATAAATTTTATCCTATCTTCTTTTGACTTAATTGTTCATTGCACATTGTTAATTCTTAATTGTATTGAGGAAGTCCCGGAGTAAGGAAGGTTGTGTAATGTCCTTCCGGGAAAATGGAAAAGTTCTAGTAAACTCGATTTCCGGACTTTCTCATAGTATGTAATTTGATTGGATTGAAAGTTTCAATCTCCGTTTCAAATGTATAATATCTATATATGGAAAATTGTGCCAATAATTAGTCACTGGTTATAAATTACTTCGACATTTGATTAAAATAGCATTTGAATTTATTTAAAAAATAGAAGGAGAGAGTAATATGAATTATAAAAAAACACTATGTGATTAAAAGATTATTTTTACCTTATTTAGCCAAAGCTATAAAAGTCATCTTTCACTCTATTAATAACTGACTCGGAGGAATATTAAATAATTTTGCAATTTCTAATAATCGAAGAACATCTAATCTTGATACGCCACTCTCTAACTTAGCATAAGCCGATTGAGTGATGTATAATTTATCTGCCACGTACTCTTGACTCCAATCTTTTTGTCTCCTAATTTTTTTAATATTTATGATAGCGATGTTGGAGACTGTTCAATGAACTGTGTCAAAGCCAATATTCTCAAAAAAGGAGATATTTGCAAAAACATAGTTAAACGATGACATTAAAGAAATGACAAAAATTAGCAAATCGGTACTCAGAATTGAGTGAATTAGAAAAAGAAGCCTTAGTCCGATTAAGTAATGGGGCAAATTTAGAAGGCAAAGATGGAGTTGTTGCCCCGTTAATCAAACGGCTGATTGAGCTTCACTTGGAAGGAGAATTAGCCGGTCATTTATTAGAGGAGAAATCGCGAGGTTCTACCAATCGTCGGAACGGACCAGTTAGCAAGACCTTGAAAACGGGTTATGGAAATGTAGAAATAGAAAGCATCCGTGATAGAGATAGCACTTTTGAACCGGAAATAGTAAAAAAGCGTCAGACGACTTTGGGTAGTGGACTGGATGATAAAATTATTTCGATGTATGCCAAAGGAATGAGCTACGGTGACATCCAAGACCATTTGGAGGAATTATATAGATTGGAATTGTCCAAAGGCAAGCTCACCTCGATTACGGATTTGGTTAAACTCGAATTGGATTCGTGGCGACAACGCAGTTTGGAATCGGTCTATCCGATTGTCTGGATGGATTGTATTCATTACAAAATCAGAGAAAATGGTCGGACAGTAAGCCGAGCAATTTATTGTGTCTTGGGGGTGGACTGTGATGGAAATAAAGACTTATTGGGGCTATATACCTCGGAAAATGAAGGGGCAAAATTTTGGCTTCAAGTACTGACAGACTTGCAAACTCGGGGTGTTAAGCACATTTTGATTGCTTGCATTGATAATTTATCGGGTTTTGTCCAAGCGATTCAATCCATGTTTCCTAAAACGGAGGTTCAGTTGTGCATTGTTCATCAAATTCGCAATAGTCTCAAATACGTAGCCAGTAAAGACCAAAAGGCATTTATGCGTGATTTGAAGAAAGTTTATCGAGCGACCACCAAAGAAATTGCTGCTGAAATGCTGGACGAATTGGATAGTTTATGGGGCGAAAAATACCCTGTGGTCATTTTGAGTTGGCGGAATAATTGGGAGGAATTGAGCCAATATTTCAAGTATGCACCCGATATTCGACGGATTATTTACACGACCAACACCGTAGAAGGATTTAATCGCCAACTGCGAAAAGTGACTAAACCTAAAGGCGTTTTTCCTTCCGAAGCCGCTTTGATGAAAATGATTTTTCTGGCGGCTCGGGATATTATGAAAAAATGGACATCCTCCATTTCTAACTGGGCATTATCTGCTCAACAATTGGCAATTCATTTTGGCGACAGAATGAAATTAGACCTTAATTTAGGAGAATAATTAACTATTCTCCAAATTAGACAGCTAAGCGAACGTTCATGTGTACACATGGGTTTTTAAGGCATGGGCAGACACATGTATCCATCCAACAGGATAGGTATGTGTTAACGCACAAAGCCAGCTATCAAAAGTGATAACTGGCTCTGATGATGGCTCGTTAGCCTGCACCGAATTATTACTTGTAGGGTTGCTCCACAGCAGTGCCCTACGCCCCTTCATTCGGTAGTGCAAAAATAACTAGGTTGATTAGTTTTTACACTTTTTTTAAATTTTTGACACAGTTTAGTGAACAACTCCTGAAAAGCCTATTTCTGATCTCCTTTTGCATGAAAATCACGCCCAACTCGTCCCGCATAATCATCCAATAATTCCAAAATGCGCTCCCGTTTTTCACTCTTTACAATCAAACCAATGTGGTAATCTTTACGCAATCGCCACACAATTTCTTTATCATCAAAACTGGAATCATCGATATGCTGAAACCGCGCCAAGGACACGACAATACCTGCGTGGTCTTTTTTGACTGGTGGTAATTTATATTTTTCACCACGAATCACTGCGGTCTCCATTTTTGCCCATTCTGCCCAAAGATTGATGCCAGAAGACGCCTCAACCATTTCGGCTAAATGCGCTCCGCCAACCCGAGATGCAGTTTCTAAAAAGTGAAATTTACCATCTTCATGCGCCTTAATAAATTCAGTATGCGATGCACTGAATTTCATACCAAAGCCTTTCAACACTTCCTTATTGAATTTTAGTAAAGCCTTATCATCTTCCGACCCAAATTCTATGGTATGCGACCGAAAAACACCGCCTCCATGCGCCACTTCAAACGGGGTACTCAGATACTTAGACACTCGCGAAAAGACAACTTTGCTATCAACCGTCAGTGAATCGACATGATAGACATCACCAGGCTTAAATTGCTCCACTAAATAATTGTGGCGTTCTTCACCGAGATTATTGATAACGTCCCAAAGTTCTTGCGCCGAATTTACTTTTTTAATGCCCGTTGCAGATGCTTCTCCACGGGGTTTTACCAGCCAAGGCGGGCTAACAGTTTGGGCAAATTCATTGATTTTATTATTGTAAAATAAGGAAGTAAATGGTGGCACTTCTATCTTTTCTTCCACAGCTTTCATTCGCATTGCCAACTTATCTCGAAAGTAGCGGCAAGTCGTTTCTCCCATTCCTGGAATCCGAAAATATTCTCGTAAATGTGCCGCTTTTTCTACATCAAAATCATCCAAAGCAACGATTAGGTCCACAGGGTTTTCGCGCATAAAATAAGCGAGTCCGGTTACCAAATCGTCCATATTCCAAATCTGTGGCTCTTTGTCTTCCATAAAGAAAATATCGTCGAGATATTCGCGTGGCCAAGGTTTATGCTCAAGGCTTTTCGAGGTGACCAAATAGACTTTGTTACCTGCTTCCTTGCATTCTCGCAAGAAATCTAATCCTTTGAATTCTCCGTTGATGCAGAGAAAAGTGAGTGGCTTTTTCATTTGCTTTGCTTTATAAATGTTAGTGTTTTGAGTAGTAATCTATTTCTTATTTTTAAAATCTCGGACCAATTCTTCTGGCGATTTATCAAGCAAGCTCAGTAATTGTCTCACTTGGTCAATTAATTGATGATTGGGATATTGCTTCATGAATTTTTGATAATATCGTTGTGCTTCCTCTTTATTTCCTAATTCTGCATCATACGTAAATGCTTGTGCAAACAACGAACCTGGTGCAATGGGATGGTATTCATAATCATGCCAAACGATATTCCAAAGTTCAATCGCTTTCTTCGTTTGCCCCGCGCCCCGCGCTACGTCTCCTGCTCGAAATAATAAATAAGGGGACAAAGAGTCTGATGGAAAACTATGGGCATACAATTCTGACTTTTCAATCATGGCTGTAGCGGTAGCTGGGTCTTTTTTCGCATTTTGAATTGCTAATAACTTATTCTCTAATGCCTTAATTTCAGCGGCTAAATCAGCCGAGGTCTGAGGTGTGAATTTTGAGTTGTTTTTGGAAGTTGGTTCGGTAGATTCCGCCGATTTTGGTGCTGCTTGTCCGCAAGCGGTTAGGGCACAGCAAATTAGTAAGAAATAGAAGGTATTTTTCATGACTTTAATTTTTTTTGGTAAAAATAAGGAAGTCTTATTGCATCTAACTTTTTTTAAATGACATTTCCAAAAAAAAAATCAAAAAAAGGTCTGACAGATAATTTATCCACCAGACCCTCTTTTATTTTAAAAACGAATTACTCCTCAAATGCCAACCCACACTCGTAACTCGCAACCCATTAGTTTACAAGTCAAATTTAATACCTTGAGCCAATGGCAATTCTGTGGTATAATTGATTGTATTTGTCTGCCGGCGCATATATGCTTTCCAAGCATCCGAGCCACTT
>JBLHWU010000057.1:0-29826 GCA_047629355.1 Saprospiraceae bacterium
CTTGAACTTTTGAAGAGCAAAGAGTGCCGCCACACTGTGGCTTTGCAATATCTTCATCTTACTATTACCAAGAGTGCTGGCACGCTGTGCCTAATGAATACGGGTACGTGCAGTTTTTCGTACACCCCTTGTAGTGGCGACGTTTGTGAATTGGGATGTTTTCATTACCCGTTTTAACTTGACGGCGGAAACTAAAAATGGCATTGATGTGCAATTTCTTCTTTTTGATGTTTCTGATAAAAACCTTTATTTATTGGAAGATAATTTAGACCTTTTGGTGGAAAAAAGTGCTTCCCCAGGTTTTCAACATAGGAAAAGTATTAGAGATAGGCTAGATAAAAAAAGAAGTATTTTTGAAAGGAAACAAAAGGAAATTAGCGGGTTGTCTTGGAATTATGCGGATGCACGGAATGTGAAAAAGAAGTAACAAAAGTTTTCTTGCGTTCTGACAAAGGGAGTTTGAGGGGCAAAAATGGTTTTTTATAAAAACCGTTTTTGTCCCTCAATAATCTCACCCGCGTTGCCTACGGCAACGCGCACTTTTTTTTTTGAAGTTCGAAAATCTTACGATTTTCTCACTTCTCAGTTTTTATCGCACCATTAATCGCTGCTGCCAAACTGTTGCTTCTCCAACAATTTGCACCAAATAAACACCCGTAGAAATGGTAGACAAATCAATCTCCTGATTGCCTTCATGCACGGTTGTTTTAAAAATTTGACGTCCACTCATGTCGGTCAAATACATTTCTCCATTTTCAGGCAAATCATTAATCGTCAATTTATCATCCGCTGGGTTTGGAAATAATTGAAACGGCAAGTCAAATGTAATTTCATGCGTAGCAACCACATCTTCAATATTTTGATAAAAAGAAAATAAGAAAAATGCCGAAGTAAACGCAGGAATCACACACTCTGTATGATTTGCATCCGAGTTGACATCTGCTAATATAACCGTTGTCGAACCGTTCGCCAACATCGTATCATTGGCAATTACCGAATTCATAAAAGGCACTTGGTCATCCGCTTCACAGTACAAAATCTGCGTCGGTGCCGTCGGTGCCCAATCGTACACATCATTGTCACGCAAGGCAACATTGAAAGGATGGTCAAAATTATTCTGCACCTCCATTACCAATGAATCTTTGAACATTTTACCCGGAGCAGCGACACCATTGTAAGCAATTAAAGTATCAATCAATCCCAGGTTTAAATCAAATAAACTCATTTCATCATCCGCAAACTGCTGAATCATATCGACATATTGAGGCTTAAAAATATCGCTCAATTCATCGTATAAATTTCCATAAACCTCCTCATAAGCAATCGCCGTATTCGGTAAATAAGCCACAAAACCATAGTCTTCTTCAATAAACAACAAATCACGCATCACGCCCGAAATACTATAAGGACCAGATTGGTGAGAGGCTGCCGTAACCGTAAATTCAGCCGATTGATTCAACTCCAACTCTCGATGCAACGCCATCGAAGAATGACCACCTTGTGAATAACCCGTCGTAAAAACTTGGTCGTTGATAAAAATATCATTGTCCTCCCCGTACGCTCGAATTGCCTTCATCATATCCGCTGCCACCCAAGCTTCACTGTCCGCATGTACAAACGGATGAACGCCCTCATGGACACCCAAACCCAATAAATCTGGTGCAACTGCCACATAGCCAAAAGCACACCAAGTTCGCGTCAATTGTGCATTTCCATTAGCTGGGTCAGACGGTACATCATCAGGCCCGCTCGAAGTACCATGCGCATAACACAACAATGGATAGCGCTTCGTCCCATCATCTGGCACACATAACAAGCCCGAAACATTGACCACATTACCCTCCAAATCATTGGTGGTATAAATGACTTCATAAGAGTCAACTCCATTCTTGACAAAAGTGCCAATGCCTGGTATTGCCTGCAATTCTGCCATGCTGGTATTGCCTAAGAAGTTGACTTCCACAACTTCTTGCGCTTGCGCTTGAAAGCCGAGAATGACGAAGAAAAAAAGAAATGTTTTTGTAAAAATCTTCATAAATTTGATTTTATTTGATATAAAAACCCAATGATACAAAAAGAGGGTGAAAATTGCTGTAATTATTTCGGAAATTTAGAGCGGCACGGCGACTAATCGTTTAGAAATAGTGTTTATGAAAAGTATACTACCGCCAAATCGTGATTTTCTCCGTCGAAAAATAGTCACCATTTTGCACAAAAAAACCTAAAAACCCTCTCCTTTTGTAACCCAACCTTCCAAAAATCCCTAATTTCGCCCACAAAAATCACGCATCCAAATATTTTCATTAAAAAAATTCAACAAAATATGACCAAGCATTTCCTCACTTTCTTGTGTTTACTATTCACCCTAACCGCCTTCGCCCAAGACAAGAAGGAAGCAAAAAAAGACGATAAAAAATGGGACGTCAACAACCCGCCCAGAGACTTCAATTACCGCGACATCTCCTTCACCACCGACGAAGGGACATGGATGAATCTCGACGTAAGTCCTAATGGCAAAACCATCGCATTTGATATGTTAGGCGATATCTATACCATGCCGATTGATGGCGGAAAAGCCAAAGCATTGCGCACGGGTATCGCATGGGAATCTCAGCCTCGTTTCAGTCCTGATGGCTCAAAAATTCTCTTTACTAGTGATGCAGGTGGCGGTGATAATATGTGGACAATGAAGTCCGATGGTAGCGACGCGAAACAGATTACCAAAGAAGATTTTCGGCTCTTGAACAACGCCGTTTGGATGCCTGATGGTCAGTATTTTGTAGCACGAAAGCACTTCTCTTCTGGTCGTTCCTTGGGTGCAGGAGAAATCTGGATGTACCACATTACTGGCGGTAGCGGCGTACAATTGACGGAGCGTAAGAATGACCAACAGGATGTAAATGAACCTTCGGTTTCGCCGGATGGTCGTTATGTTTATTTTAGTGAAGACGTGTATCCAGGTGGCTCTTTTCAATACAATAAAGACCCAAATTCACGGATTTATGTGGTTAAACGATATGACCGCGAGAAAGGAAAAGTGGAGACGGTTGTCAGCGGACCAGGTGGTGCGTGTCGTCCTCAAATTTCTAATGATGGGAAGAAATTGGCATATATACGCCGTATTCGTACCAAGACGGTTTTGGTCATTCATGATTTGGAAACGGGAGAAGAAAACCTACTTTTCGACGGTTTGAGCAAAGACCAACAGGAAGCTTGGGCAATCTTCGGTGTTTATACGGGCTTCGATTGGATACCTGATGACAGACAAATTGTGATTTGGGGAAAAGGCAAAATTTGGTCGGTCGATGCAACGACTGGCGATGCCAAAGACATCCCTTTTCAAATAGAAGTAAAAACCAAAGTAGCAGAAACTTTACAGTTTAAAAACAAGGCTTTTGAAGATAAATTTCAAGTCAATGTTTTGCGCCAAGCAGTCATTGCACCAGACGGCAACTCGATGATTTTTAATGCAGTTGGCTATCTATGGTTCTATGATTTTAAAGACAAAGAAGCTCGACGATTGTTGGAGACGGATAACAATGATTTGCAATCTGAACCATCCTTTAATCCAACCAATCCGATGGAAATCGTTTTCGTCACTTGGAACGATGAAGAACGCGGTGCGATTTATAAATTGGACTTGAATGCAAGCGAAGAATTTGGCACCAAAGCCTTAACAAAATTGACGACTAAAAAAGGAATTTACCGCACTCCGTCTTTCTCTCCTGACGGCAAAACGATTGTTTTTAGAAAAGACGGCGGTAACAATCACCAAGGTTATACTTTCACCAAAAAGCCCGGTATTTATACCATGACTGCCGATGGAAAAGATGAAAAACTGATTACGCCACAAGGCGAACATCCTTTATTTAGTGCAGACGGTAAGCGGATTTTCTTTCAAAAAGGAGGCTATCTATTTGGTAGTTTAACCAAGTCCTACCACAGTGTTAATTTGGATGGCAAAGAAGACAAAAAGCATTTTGATGGAAAATATGCACAGCGTTACACCATCAGCCCTGATAATAAATGGGTAGCTTGGTCCGAACTCTATAAAGTTTATGTTGCACCAATGCCTCAAGCTGGAAAATCGGTTGGGATAACTTCTACAACCAAGGCTGTTCCTGTCGCACAAGTTGGTCGAGATGCAGGTATTAATATTCAATTTTCGAAGGATAGTAAAAAGCTATATTGGACTTTAGGCAATGAACTATTTGAAGATGAATTGACCGAGCGTTTTAAATATTTGTCAGGAACGACGGAAGATTTGCCGCCGATGGATTCTGTTGGTTTGAAAATTAATTTAAAATTAGAAACCGATAAGCCTAAAGGTAAAATCGCCCTCACCAACGCCCGCATCATTACGATGAATGGCGATGAAGTGATTGAAAAAGGGACCATTATCATCGAAGATAATATCATTAAAAATATAGGTCCAGCTGATAAAATTAAAATCAAAGACGACGTTACGCAGATTGATTGTGCTGGCAAAACCATCATGCCGGGCATCATCGACGTACACGCACATGTCGGTAATTTCCGCTACGGATTGAGTCCGCAAAAGCAATGGGAATATTACGCAAATTTGGCGTATGGTGTTACGACTAGTCACGACCCGAGTGCCAATTCTGAAATGATTTTTACGCAAAGTGAAATGATTAAAGGTGGTCAAATGGTCGGTCCTCGTCTCTACTCTACTGGTACGATTTTGTACGGTGCAGAAGGGGATTTTAAAGCAGTTGTCAACTCGCTCGAAGATGCTAAATCTGCCATTCGACGAACAAAAGCATACGGCGCATTTTCGGTAAAAAGTTACAATCAACCTCGCCGTGACCAACGCCAACAAGTACTCCAAGCTGCTCGCGAATTGGGTATTTTGGTCGTACCAGAAGGCGGTTCATTTTTCTTTCATAATATGAGTATGGTACAAGACGGACACACGGGAATTGAACACAATATTCCAGTTGCACCACTGTACAATGACGTGATTTCTTTCTGGAAAGAGACCAAAACGCACAATACCCCGACCCTAGTGGTTGCCTACGGTGGCGTGAGTGGCGAGTACTATTGGTATCAAAATACAAATGTTTGGGAACAAGAGCGGTTGCTGACATTTACGCCGCGTTCGGTGGTGGATTCTCGGTCACGACACCGCCTGATGTTGCCGCAAGAAGAGTATGATAATGGGCATATTTTGGTGTCTCAATCGTTGAAAAAGCTACAAGATAACGGCGTCAATATCAACTTGGGCGCACACGGTCAGTTGCAAGGTTTGGGCGCACACTGGGAATTGTGGATGTTGCAACAAGGCGGCATGAGTAACCACCAATCTTTAAAATGTGCAACGATTAACGGTGCGAAATACTTGGGAATGGATGCTCAAATTGGTACGCTTGAAAAAGGTAAATTAGCCGATTTGATTGTCTTGGATAAAAATCCATTAGAGAATATCCGTAACTCTGAAACGGTTAAATATACCATGATTAATGGTCGATTATACGACGCTGCGACGATGAATGAAATTGGCAATTACGACAACCAGCGAACCGAGTTTTTCTTCGAGCAAGAAGGCAGCGGCAACGGTTATGAGTATTTTGAAGGAACCAATTCATTTTTGCGACCGCAGTGTTGTCAAAGAAACTAATTTAATGGTTAATAGTTAGGGATTAATGGTTAATGCTTCGCGCGCCATTAATCCTTAACCATTAATTCAATATATTTAATGCAGCCATTAATCCTTAAACATTAACAATTAAAATAAGTATGTCACATTTTAAAAATAAAACAGCCCTCATCACTGGTGCAGGTGCTGGAATTGGACGCGCTACTGCTCTGGCTTTTGCCGAACGAGGAACGAATGTAGTCGTCTCAGATATTGATGAAGCTAGTGGTTTAGAGACCGTCAATTTGGTTGAAAAAATGAGGGTAAAAGCTATTTTTATAAAAGCCGATGTTGCCAAAAAAAAGGACATTCAAAATCTTGTCAAACAGACCATTGCAACTTTTAAAACACTTGATTTTGCTATCAATAACGCTGGAATTGGTGGACCTTATGCCCCAACCGCAGCCTACGAAGACGATCATTGGGAACAGGTAATTGCCGTCAACCAAACAGGTATTTTTTACTGTATGCGTGAAGAATTAACCGTCATGCAAAACCAAGGCAACGGCGCTATTGTCAACGTCGCTTCGATGGCGGGTATGAGGGCCTTACCGAATACCATTGCTTATGTCGCCAGCAAACATGCCGTGCTTGGAATGACCAAAACGGCTGCCCTCGAATACGCTCGATATGGTGTTCGAGTCAATGCAGTCTGTCCTGTTTTTACACATTCTAAAATGTTTGACGACATGGCGAAAGCAAACCCAAAAATGATTGAAGCGTTGAAAAAAACAATTCCAATGCGGCGATTTGGTGAGCCAGAGGATATTGCCAACGCGATTATTTGGTTGTGTGATGGTGGGTCATCGTTTGTAACAGGGTTGTCCTTGCCGATTGATGGCGGTTCAACGGCGTAGTATTTTTGTTAAAAATTTTAGTGCAATAACTCATTAAACAGCTGATTTTCAATTAAATAAAATCATTTTAGACAGTGCAATTTCAACATGCACACTTATTTATAAAAAAACTTTCTTTTTTGCCAAATAAAACTTACTTTTGCAGCCGTTCCAGAAAGTTCTACTTTTTGAGACAAAAAAGGTCTGATAAAGTGTCAGACAATCAATTTTTTATTAATTAAATAATTCATTCAATGTTTGCAATCGTAACCATAGCCGGTCAACAATTCAAAGTAACGAAAGATCAAGAGATTTTCGTTCACCGGTTAGAAGCCTCTGAAGGCGACAATATTACTTTCGACCAAGTTAGCTTGGTAGATGGTGATGGCGGCTTTCAAGTTGGCACGCCGATGCTAAAGGGCGCTTCCGTAAGTGCTACCGTTTTGGGGCATCAAAAAGGTGATAAAGTCATCGTTTTCAAAAAGAAAAGACGTAAAGGGTACAAAGTAAAAAATGGACACCGTCAATCTTTTACCAAAATCAAAATTAATGGTGTTTCTGCAAGCTAAGAATATAGCGAGACAGTAAATTCCAAGTTGAAATCTTATTTGAAAATTTGTTCCGACTCATTCATTTGATTGGAATTTAAAATAAATTAAAATGGCACATAAGAAAGGTGTTGGTAGTACGGATAACGGTCGTGATAGTAATAGTAACCGATTGGGTGTAAAACTTTTCGGTGGCGAAATCGCATTTGCTGGAAATATCCTTGTTAGACAACGTGGTACTAAGTATCACCCTGGCGAGAATGTATATATGGGTAGAGACCATACATTACACGCAAGAGTAGATGGTGAAGTGTTTTTTCGTAGAAAAGCGAAAAACCGTATGTTTGTAAATATTGCACCAATTGTTGATGAAACAATTGATGCACCAACAAATAAGCCAGCTCCGAAAGCAGCAGCTAAGCCAGCGGCAGCAGCAAAACCAGCTAAAGCTACAAAAGCTGCGAAAATTACTTTACCTTCTGGTAAAAAAATCACGCAGGATGATTTGAAGATGGTAGAAGGTGTCGGTCCAAAAATCGAAGGATTGTTGAACGATGCTGGTATCACCACTTGGAAACAGTTGGCTGAAGCACCAGAGGAGAATGTGAAAGCAGTATTGACAGCAGCAGGCTCTCGTTACCAAATGCACCAGCCTAAAACTTGGGCAACACAAGCAAGATTGGCAAACGAAGGCAACTGGGCAACTTTAGAACGTTACCAAGATTGGTTAGACGGTGGTCGCGAAATCGAAGGCGAAACTTTCGACTTCAACGCATAAGCACAGTCCATTAAAACGAAATAGTTTTAGTTTTCATAGCTTTATATTAGAGTCCTGTTTGTCTTAACAAACAGGACTCTTTTTTTGAGCAAAAAGCAAAAAACAGGTATTGGTGAAATCTCCTAATTTTTTCAGCTCTTATTTGGTTTTTCATATTAAAGGGTTGTAGTTTGTATTTTAAAACAAACATACAAAGAACAAAAAAAATGGAAAAATCCTCTACTTAACAAATCTTATCAATTTTCAATAGACTGTTACCTTTTAAAAATACTTGTATAAAATTTAGATTTTTTTGCTAGTTTTCTTTAAAAAAGAGCGGAAAAAGATATTTTCAAACGAGTCTTTATTAAAGGCTAACAATTAGAATTATGAATGCTTCTCGCCATTTAATGACTAAAAAAAAGAATATATTTTATCTAAAGAATTACTTCGAAGCGGCACTTCAATAAAAGCGAATGTAGAGGAGGCACAAGAAGGTCAGAGTAGGAAAGATTTTATTTCAAAAATAGCTATTTCTTACAAAGAAGCCGGAGAAACTCCTTACTGATTAAAGATTTTATAATACTGAAAAGAATCCTTTTCAGTATTATAAAATTATCCACAGCAGGGCAGTAAACAATTAGCAATCGGCGTTAATTGTTAGTTGTTAGAACAAACCATGTAATTTACTTTGAACCAAATTAACAACTTTCCCCAAATCCTCGGGATTATTAAAAAAATCAATCTCGTTTGCATTGATAATCAACAAGTTACCTTCCGTATAACCATCAATCCATTGATTATAGCGGTCATTCAATTTTTTCAAATAGTCCAAACTCATACTCCCCTCATAATCTCGTCCACGTGACTCAATATGCGATACCAAAGTCGAAATATCCGCTTTCAAATAAATCAACAAATCTGGTGGACTGACTTGAGAAGTCATCAAATCAAACAGCGTTCGATAATTCTCATAATCGCGCGTTGACATCAAGCCCATATCGTGCAAGTTAGGTGCAAATATATTGGCATCTTCATAAATAGTACGGTCTTGGACAACGATTTTGTCACCTTTTAAAATATCCAAAATTTGTCGGTAACGACTATTTAAAAAGTATATTTGCAGATTGAAAGACCACCGCGTCATGTCGTGATAGAAATCGCTCAAATAAGGGTTGTCCTCCGTTGATTCGTAATGTACGTCCCAACCGAAGTGTTTGCCCAATTGCTCGCAAAGCGTTGTTTTTCCTGCGCCGATGTTTCCAGCGATACCTACGTATTTAATTGCTTTTTTGTCCTGTTTTTCCATAGATTTGAGCCGTTTATTTAGCTCGGCACGAAAATAGGGTTTATAATGAAAAATGAAGAATCCAACATTAAGAATTCTTTAAAAAATTGAATTAAAAGGAGATTTCAGGTGCTTCATTTGTATTCTTAACCTAAAAAATCGTTCATTCAACCGATTTTTGTAACTAATCATCCAATTTTTTATTATGAAAATAGATACTACCTTAATTTCACGTTTAGAGGAGTTAGCGCGTTTGGAATTGTCAGAAACAGAACGAACGAAACTGACCGGTGACCTCTCCGAGATTTTGAAGATGGTGGAAAAATTAGCCGAAGTCGATACAACCGGCGTCAAACCTTTGGTGTACATTAATGATGAAGTCAATGTTTTAAGAGCTGACAAAGTTGACCACCAAGTATCCGCTGAAACGGCTTTTAAAAATGCCCCTGATACCGACGGAACGTATTTCAAAGTACCAAAAGTCATAAAATAATGGTTAATCGTTAAGGATTAATGGTTAGTGAAGCGCATTAACCATTACCCCCTAAACATTAACCCCTAAACATTAATACTTATGAATCCAATTCTCTCTGTCAAAAATTTGAAGAAAGCCTACATCATGGGTAATACTGTGGTGAATGCCTTACAAGATGTATCGCTTGACATTTATAAAAACGAATATGTTTCGCTAATGGGTCCTTCTGGATCAGGAAAATCGACGTTGATGAACCTTTTTGGCTGTCTTGATACCCCAACTTCGGGTGAGTACCTATTAAATGGTACGAATGTCAGTACGATGGACGACGGGGAATTGGCAGAGGTCAGAAACAAGGAGATTGGCTTCGTTTTTCAGACATTTAACTTGCTGCCACGCTTAACTTCGTTGGATAATGTTGCGTTGCCATTGGTCTATGCGGGCATGAGTAAAAGTGACCGTTTAGACAGGGCGCAAGATGTGTTGGATTCGGTAGGCTTAGGCGATCGAGTTGACCACAAACCTAATGAATTATCGGGTGGACAACGCCAACGGGTTGCCATTGCGCGCGCGCTCGTGAACAGTCCTTCTATCATCCTTGCCGATGAGCCAACGGGTAATCTGGACACCAAAACCTCCTACGAAATCATGGGTATTTTTGAAGAGTTGTACAATGCGGGTAATACAATTATCATCGTCACCCACGAGCCTGATATTGCGCTGCATACCCACCGAATCGTTCGTTTGCGGGATGGTTTGATTGAGTCGGATGAGAAGAATGAAAATGTGGTGAGTGTTTTGGCGCGTTTGTAAAAAACAGCTAACAGTTCTCACTTCATGAGACATGAGACAGTAAGAACTTTATATCTATTCATTCGTTTAAAAGACAACTCTTCTGAACTTAATTTTTCAGAAGAGTTTTGTTTTTCAACCAATCAACCAATCAACTAAAGGATTTAAAAAATTACTAATTTACTAATAACCAATTCATGGCTTTTAAAATATACACCAAAACCGGCGACAAAGGCGAAACAGGTCTATTCGGTGGCAAACGCTTACCAAAAAATCACATCCGCATCGAGGCTTACGGTACGGTCGATGAACTGAATTCTTTCATCGGCGTGGTACGGGATTCCGTTCAAGAAAAACACACGCGATTTATTTTAAAAGAAGTGCAAGACCGCCTATTTAACATCGGTGCGAACTTGGCGAGTGACCCTGCCAAAAATATGACGACGCCTGATATTTTAGAAGCTGATGTCGGATTATTAGAACAAGAAATTGACCGTTTGAATGAGGAACTCCCTGATTTAAAGCACTTTATCTTGCCTGGTGGACACGTAGCTGTCTCGCATTGCCACGTCGCAAGATGTGTATGCCGACGAGCAGAACGCCGCGTAATTGAGCTTGATCAAAACGAATCTGTTGAGCCAATTTTAATCAAATTCTTGAATCGTTTATCTGATTATTTATTCGTTTTGAGTAGAAAAATCGGAATGGATTTGGGTGTGGAAGAAGTGAAATGGGAACCGAGAAAAGCGAAATAGCCGTTTGGGAATTTGGATATTTAGAAATTTGGAGCGCATCGCCAAAATCTAAATATCCAAATATCCATCTTAGACTAATAAAAACTCCAAATCACTTTTAGAAAAAACTTGCTTTCCTGCACCTGTCAAAATATCTTCCGCCAATGCTGCTTTTCTTTCTTGCAGTGCCAAAATTTTCTCTTCAATACTGTCTTTTGTAATGAATTTGCGAGCAAAAACTTTCTTAGTTTGACCAATTCGATGCGCCCGTGCGATGGCTTGTTTTTCTGCTTGAGGATTCCACCAAGGGTCAATTAAAAAGACATAATCTGCGGCAGTTAAATTTAATCCCGTGCCACCCGCTTTGGTAGAAATAAGGAAAGAACTGACATCCTCTTTTTCTTGAAAATTTGTAACTTCTACCGCTCGCTGTTTTTGAGAAACCGCTCCCGTTAACCAAGAGAATGCAGCCTTTTCTCCTTCAAAATGACCGCGCACCAATTCTAAGTGTTTGACAAAGCTACTGAATATCAATGTTTTGTGTCCTGATTTTTGAATAGTGCCCCATTGTTCGAGAATATCTTGAAACTTACCACTACTTTTATCATAATCAGGAAAAACCAGTTTTGGATGATTGACAATCTGCCGTAATTTCAAAAGCGTTTGCAAAACAATCGACGCATATTCAAAGCTACCACTTTTATAATTTTGTAGCAACAGGTTCCGTGCTTTAGATTTTTCCCTTTCGTAAATTTTCCGCTGGTCGAGTGTCATTTCTGAATAGAAAACTTGCACATCCAACTCTGGCAAATCCTTCGCAACCTCCTCCTTCGTTCGACGCATTAAAAATGGCGAAACCAAGGCGCGCAATTGTTCTTTTTTATCTTCATTTCCCCCTCTTTCAATCGGTGTAATAAACTCTTTTTGAAAGAAATTGGCACTCCCCAAATGTCCAGAATTTATAAAATCCATTTGTGACCAAAGGTCTTTCAAAGAGTTTTCAATCGGCGTTCCACTCAAGGAAACTTTATGTCTGGCTTTAAATTCACGTAGCGCTTTAAAAATCTTGCTATTTTTATTTTTGATATAATGACTTTCATCCAAAACCATGTATTCAAACTCGATTTCTTGCAATAATTTAGCATCCTTTAAGGCCGTTTGATAAGTCGTCAAAATCACATCATAACGCACGAGAAGGCGAGCATCTTTATGCCGTTTTGCGCCGACTTGACGATAAGTTGTCAGAGAAGGCGCGAATTTTTTAATCTCATTTTCCCAGTTAAAAACCAATGAAGCAGGCAAAACAATAAGTGCATTTAAAGGTTTTAGAAATTTTAAATCGTCTGACTTCGAAAACATATCTATCTGACTGTCAGAATTTTGCACATTTTTATCCGCAATACCTTTCTGTTCTTTTGCATGCAACAGAACCGTCAAAGTCTGCAATGTTTTACCCAATCCCATATCATCTGCAAGACAGGCACCAAGGTCATTTTGATAATGTGCTACCAACCATTTTGCGCCTTCCAATTGATAGGGTCGCAAGGTCGCTTTCAGCATTTTTGACGGTTCAAAATCTAGCGTTCGCCAATCTGCTTTTTCGGAATCATCGTCTAAATTCAAATCATCCAACAACGCAAAATGACTCTTCGCCAATCGCAGTGCCTCTCCCTCTTTTTTACAGAAACGAGCAATACTTTGAAATCGAGTCATCCACTCCTGCGGTATCAGAAAAAATTCGCCATTTGGTAATGGATAAAAACGGTTTTCATTTCGAATAAAAGGAATTAATTTGTGAAACGGAATGCGGAACTCGCCAACGACTATTTCAATAAAAATATCAAACCAATCATTGCCTTTAACGACGCGTTGCTCCATTTTGGGACGAGCATAAACCAGTTTTTTATTATCAATTTTGGTATCAATTAAGGTAAAACCTGCCTTTTTCAGCACAGCTTGATTCTCACCAACCCATTCTAACAAATAATACTTATCCTCCTGATTGTCAATTAATTGCCAAAAATTTCCTTTCCCTTTTTCAAAACCAATTGTAGCCAATTTTCCTAAAAAAATAGACTCTGCCACTTGATCGCGAGCCGTCTGATGAATAACAACCTCCTCCCCTGCCCCATCGAAGGAAACATAAGTTTGTTGCTGTTTTGGGTCGTTCCATAAAAAAGTGGAATGCGCATATTTGAAATGGATATTTAGACCAAATTTTCCTGTAAAAAAATCCATCGTAACCTCCAATTCACAGCCACGCAAACCCTCATTTTTTTCGATACTGAAACCTTCCGCTTGAATGTCCAACTTCGCCGCTTGTTTGACCACAAATTTTTGAAAATACGTCTTAATCGCACTTTCTGGCACATTCACTTCTTCCTTTTTACAAAATGGCTTCACCATATTTCCATTAATCCCATCAACCAAAAACAACTCATAATTCACAAAAATCCACGCCGGCGTATTCGTAATTGGAATCACTTCTTTCGATTGAATATTCCAGACCTTTCCTTCTTCCCGAAATTGCAGCCAATAGCGCATACCTGCGTCCGTTCGATGAAAATTTAGTACGGGTTCAAGCGAGGTTTTAGCCGGTTCAACAATTAGGTCTTTCACCAAGGTTTTGCGCTCTACATCCCAAGCTATTGGTACTTTATGCTCAACTGCCAATTTCAGCAATTCCGCCAACTCCCGCTGTGCATACTTAACAATCTGTGACTTTACTTCCTTGATTTCCAACAACTTAGCAAACAGTTGCTGCCTTTTTCTCGGCGGACTAAATTTAACTTCCAACGCTTTAGTCTGTAATTTTGCTACATATTCCAGCGTTTTTTTTCGAAGCGGCGTCAGTCCAATTCCATAGCTTTCAACCGTATTTTCGTGAGCTCGCGCCTTCAAATGCGTCAAATCACCCACCTTATCCCGACGCACGACATAAGCAGTAGGTAGAAATAAACCAGTAGTAATTTCGTACAAATTCAAGACAATTTCGTAGGTAGCAACGGGTGTGTTAGAAGGGAATAATTGCATGGTTTTCTCTTTTTGGGGCAAGGTAAAAAGGAAGTGGAATTTTTTAAGTAAAAAGAAGTTTTATTTTCTTGAAATTTTCTTAAAATGATAGCCACAGCGTGGCAGCACTATTAAATTTAAAATTATTGGTTCTTTGACAAATCCAGCGAAATACAAGTTTATTCTTGTTTTAATTAAGGGAATTTGAGGGACAAAATGGTTTTTACAAAACCATTTTGTCCCTCAAAAGCCTACGCGCGCTGCCGCAGGCAGGGCGCACTATGTTTTTTGAAGCTCGAAAATCTTACAATTTTCTTGCTTCTTCAAATTCAAAGAGTACTTTATTCCACGGGTTTTGTCAAAGAACCAAAACTATTTAAGAAGGTCGCTGCGCTGCAGCTTGAAGAAATTCAGTCATCATTGTTACCAAGAGTGCCGCCACGCTGTGGCGGGTTCGTGCTAACAATAAGATATATCTGCTTGTTGAAACTGTCTGTTAAATTTAAACATCAACAACGCTTACACTCTCCAAATAATTGTCCACTAAATACCCGCCTAAATTAACCCAAGCTTTCGCTGAATCCAGAATCTCTCCATCCGATGTAACCACTACAAATTCACTAACTGCCAACACTTTATCTGGGTCAAATACTAATTCCATATCCCAATCATAGCTTTTTCGTTCACTCAATTCTGCTAAAAAAGCAAGCAATTTCCCACTATTGGAAACCGGCGAATCCAACAACCATTTCACTTTTCCGACTTGTAATTTTTGTAAAATATCACCGACCATTTCAATTGCCAATTCCGTTTTCGTCACCCGTTTATACGAACCATGAACGCTGGAAATATCCCAATAAGTACCATCTCGACATTTAAAAACATACGCACCTGACAAAGCATTTTCTAATAAAATCAGTAGATTAAAACCATCGATTTCAACTGTTTTACCGACCAAATTTCCAATAGAAATCTCTTTACTTTTTCGATGCAAAACCTCCTCTTCTCTCGCTGCGATTCGCGAAACTGCCATCCGCTGCCGCTTATTCAATTTGTAGCGATTTCCAACAATTTCAACCGAAGAATTACCGCCATAACCCCGACTCAATAAATAACAAAGGTCATCCACTGCTTCTTTGAAAATGGGATACCATTTGGGTGCAAAAATTTTGGTATCGTTGGGATGTTGCCCGCGATTTCGAGTTGTTGTTTTAGTCATCCTGATAAGTTAATTCAATGCCTCCTTATATGTAGCCAAACACCTTGCCCGCGCCATCTTATGGTCAACAATCGGTTCAGGATAAGCATTTGTCCCGTATTCTTTCACCCAATGCTTCACATATTTTAACTCCTTATCAAATTTTTTCAACTGTGATTCAGGATTGAAAATTCGAAAATACGGCGCAGCATCTGTACCACAACCTGCTGCCCATTGCCAGCCACCATTGTTACTTGCCAGGTCAAAATCCAATAATTTTTCAGCAAAATAAGCTTCGCCCCATTGCCAATTAATCATCAAATGCTTGGTTAAAAAACTGGCGACGACCATACGAACACGGTTGTGCATGTGACCCGTTTCATTTAATTCTCTCATGCCCGCATCGACCATTGGATAACCTGTTTTACCTTCACACCAAGCTTTGAATTCTACTTCATTATTGCGCCATTCAATCGCTTCATATTTTGCCCGAAACGGTGCTTTTTCTACGTGCGGAAAATGATGTAAAATTTGCGAATAAAAGTCTCGCCAAATCAATTCACTTAGATAAGTAGCATTCAATTGCTGTGCTTTTCGAGCTTTTTCGCGAATGCTAATTGTACCATGCCTAAAGTGAATGCCGAGCTTGGAAGTCCCATTAATTGCTGGAAAATCACGGTTTTTATCGTAATTTTTAATCACGCCTCTAGTGACCGCAATCGAAGGAATTTTAATGGCTGTTTCTTGAAAACCCAAGTCATTTAGCGTTGGAATTTCAAAAGGTTTTGTCGCTAATAAATTGCCGAAATATTTTTGATTGGGATAAGGTGCAAAATAATAGGAAGCCGTTATTTCTTCCCCCTTTTCATTAATAAAAGCCCATGATTTCTGCTCTAATTTCGCCCGCCAAATTTTGCTGTAGGGTGTAAAAACCACATAAGGATTGCCATCTTTTTTTACAACCTCATTTTTCTCAAAAATAACGTGGTCTTTGTAAGTATGAAAACCAATCTTCCTTTGCTCCAACATTTTCTTAATAGAGGTATCTCTTTTAATAGCATACGACTCAAAATCATGATTCGTGTACACATTTTGCACTTCATAATTTGATAACAGGTCTTGCCAAATTTCTTCGGGATTGCCATATTTTATCAAAATAGAACTACCCAACTCTTTTAATTCAGCAGACATCTCAGATACCGTATTTTGTAAAAACCCAACACGGGCATCTTCTTTGTTTTCTAATTTATCCAAAATTTGTTTATCAAAAATAAAAATGGGAAGGACGGGGAAATCGCTTTTTAAAGCATGATAAAATCCTGCGTTATCGTGTAATCTCAGGTCTCGGCGAAACCAAAATAGGTTAACTTTCATGTCGTTGGTTGATTCGTTGAATAAGTTGATTGGTTTATTTTGGGCATTTTTAAAACGAATGGCTTTGGAAATGGTTTTTAGTTTTGCTGATTAGATAAAATTGCACCACGGATTCGACGGATTTAAACGGATTCCTGTAGGTCAGATGCTATTTCTAAATTATAAAAATGCTTGAATTTCAACTCGCATCCCGCAACTCACTTACATCACGATATCTTCTTCTTCCAAAATCGTTCGATTATGACAGCGGATAATTCGCGCAGGAAAATTTTCTAAAATACGATAATCGTGAGTCGCAAAAAGCACTGCGGTATTATTTTCGTTAGCTAACTGCCTGAGTAAGAGCAAAATGTCATCAGAAGTTTCCGGATCAAGATTACCCGTAGGCTCGTCAGCGATAATAAGATCAGGATTATTTAACAAAGAACGGGCGATAACGACCCGCTGTTGTTCACCGCCGGAAATGGCGTGTGGCATTTGCTTATTCTTCCCTTTCAAACCTACTTTTTCTAAAACTTGTTCCATTCGCGTTTCCATCAATCGGCGGTCTTTCCACCCTGTAGCTTTTAGGACAAATTCCAAATTATCCTGAATAGAACGGTCACTCAATAAATTGAAATCTTGGAAAATAATACCCAATTTTCGGCGCAATAACGGAATGGTTTTTCGATTCAGAGTGGCTAAATCGTAGCCTGCAACCGTTGCTTTTCCGTTTGTAAAGGGAATACCCGCGTAAAGCGTTTTTAATAAACTCGACTTACCACTGCCCGTTTTACCAATAAGGTAAACGAACTCGCCTTTCGTAATTTTCAAATTGACGTTCTGCAATACCTGATTTTTATCTTGAAAAATCTGTACATCGCGTAAATAAACTATGCTGTTGTCCGTTTTATTCATAATAGATTGCGAAATTGCAGAAAAAATTTTAGTTATAAAAGAAATGGCCCTTATTTGACGAAAACATGTCAACCAAATTGTTATTTGACCGTTAATTTGCCATAGAGAAAATATTTTAGGACACACAACAATCTATTAAGAACATGAAACAGTTAGCTTACATCGAACAGCAATTGAAGCCATTCCGCAATGTTTTGAAAGACCATTATCTGTATGGAAAATTGGCAGGTATTGAGGATATTAAAATTTTTATGGAACAGCATGTTTATCCTGTTTGGGATTTTATGTCGCTATTGAAGTCCTTGCAAATTCATTTGACTTGTACTCAAATTCCTTGGACTCCTGCACCCAATGCGACGCTTGCGCGGTTTATCAACGATATCGTGAAGGAGGAAGAAAGTGATCTAAATGAATTGGGTGAACCGAGAAGTCATTTTGAAATGTATCTTGAGGCGATGCAGCAAGTCGGGGCCAATACGGCGTTCATTGAACGATTTGTCGGACATATCAAGACGGGAAAATCTGTTAAAGAAGCGGCAAAATCCTTGAATTTAGAGCCAATCACCCAAAAATTCCTTAACTTTACCTTTGCAACGATTGACGGTGGAAAAGCCCACGAGATCGCTTCCGCATTTGCTTTTGGACGCGAAGAATTGATTCCTGATATGTTTTTGGGCATCATCGATAAAGCAGAAATGAGTAGCGAAGTTTCATACAGCAAATTGACTTATTATTTGAAACGCCACATTGAATTGGACGGAGACGACCATGGACCTTTAGCTTTAAAAATGATTGCAGAATTGTGTGGAAATGACGATAAAAAATGGGAAGAAGTATTAGTTGTTGCCAAAAATGCGTTACAAAAACGGATTGAATTATGGGATAGAATTGCCGAATTGATTGAAGTGAGACGAGGAGATAAAGTGATTGCAAAAGAGATGGTTAATTCGTTTTCGGTTAATTAGAAATTAAAAAATAAAGTTCATGAAAAAAATACACATCATCGCCATCACCATGATTATCGCAGCCATCGCTATACTAATGTCCGCATCGGGCGACATGAGTACCTACGCCACCTTCAAAGAAGCGGCAGCAAGTACGGGGAAAGTGAAAATTGCAGGTCAATTATCAAAGGATAAAGAGATGTTTTACAATCCTGAGGAAGACCCAAATTACTTCACATTTTTTATTAAAGATAGTGAAGGTATGGAGCGAAAAGTTGTTTTGGGTGCAGCAAAACCACAGGATTTTGAGCTTTCTGAACAAATTGTGGTAACGGGGAAATTACGTGGTGAGGAATTTATCGCCTCTGATTTGTTGATGAAATGTCCGTCGAAATATAAGGATGAAGAAATTTATATAAAGTCGAAGGAAATTTAAGAGATTGCGGGATGCGAGTTGGGCGCATATTTTCGAAAGAAATATTTCTGATTTTTGTAAAATTTACGCAAGAATCATTGGAAGCCGAAGAAATGACAGTTTTAGGAAAATTGTTAGGTCTTCGGCTTTTATTTTTGTTCTTTTTTGTCATTCTGACGGACGTTTGTCATTCCGGGCGAAGTCGAAGAATCTGACGTTGCAGTTCACCCAGATTCCTCGACTTCCCTCGAAATGACAAAAGAATTTAAAAACACCAGTTTTTCATGGAAGAAATTCAATACATAGGCGAGCATTTATTGCCAGGACAGATAGGTAAATTTGCAGTCGTTTTAGGTTTTGTTGGCGCATTGTTCGCGTCGATTGCCTATGCTTTTGCGACCAATCGACGCGATACCAACGAGTTTGCCAGTTGGCACAAGTTGGGGCGAATTGGCTTTACCTTACACGGATTAGCAGTTTTCACCATCATTGGAACGATGTTTTACATGATGGCAAATACTTATTTTGAGTACCAATATGTGCAACTCCACGTCTCAGAAGATTTACCAAAACGCTATATTTTATCGGCATTTTGGGAAGGTCAGGAAGGCAGTTTTTTACTATGGATGTTCTGGCATGCAATTTTAGGATTTGTCCTGATGTGGCGCGGAAAACAGTGGGAAGCTCCTGTTTTAGCAGTTTTGGCATTGGTGGAAGTGTTTTTGATGAGCATGATTATGGGGGTGTATATTGGAGATATGAAATTTGGAAGTAATCCATTTTTATTGCTTCGAGATGTGATGGATATTCCGCTGTTTAACAACGCTGATTATGTGAGTTTGATTAAAGGAAATGGGTTGAATCCCTTGCTGCAAAATTATTGGATGACCATTCACCCACCGACGTTATTTTTAGGATTTGCATCGACAGTTGTGCCATTTTGCTTCGCAGTAGCTGGACTTTGGACAAATCAACACAAGGCTTGGTTGAAGCCTGCTTTGCCGTGGGCATTGTTCAGTGGCGCGATATTGGGAACAGGAATTTTGATGGGTGGCGCATGGGCGTATGAGGCATTAAGTTTCGGTGGATATTGGGCTTGGGACCCAGTGGAAAATGCGTCTTTAGTGCCTTGGATTATCTTAGTTGCCGGTATTCATACCAATCTGATTGCAAAGAATACGGGCTTCTCAATTAAGTCAACTTATCTGTTCTATATCTTAACTTTCTTCATGATTCTGTATTCGACGTTCTTGACGAGAAGTGGAATTTTAGGGGAAACCTCCGTTCATGCTTTTACAGAAATGGGTCTGGAGAATCAGTTGGTTGCGCTCCTAGTGGTCTTTTTATTAGTAGGACTTGTGCCGCTATTTTTTAAAAGAAAGGCAATTCCATCACCTAAAAAAGAGGAAAAGACGGCATCGCGCGAGTTTTGGATGTTTATCGGAACTTTGGTTTTAGTCTTTTCCGCAGCCATGATTACGGCTTCGACTTCTTTGCCGATTTATAATAAAATTTATCAAATTTTCGACCCAAGTTTTGAAGGTTTGACCATCAATGACCCGATTGAACACTATAATAAGTACCAGCTTTGGATTGGTGTATTTATTGCCATGTTGTCTGCTTTTACTCAGTTTCTACGGTATAGAGGCACAAACTGGGAAGGAAAGAAAAAGTCCTTTTGGAAACATATTGGTGGCTCAGTAATAATCTCTGTAGCCTTGACTTTATTGACGAAAATGTGGATTGATGCGAATGCTTGGCAATACGTTTTGCTACTTTTTACGGGTATTCTTTCGGTGGTTGCCAATTTGGATTATTTGATAATGATAGCCAAAGGGAATATGAAAATGGCCGCAGGGACATTTGCGCATATCGGCTTTGGTCTAATGCTTGTCGGCGTATTGGCCTCGGGTTTGAATAAGGAATATATTTCGACCAATAAAGTCGCTCAACGGGGACTTTTGGAAGAAGAAATGCTGGAAAAAAACGTGCTATTATTCAAAGGAATGCCCATGTTTATGAGTGGCTACGAGGTGACGTATGAGCGCGATACTATGATTGGTAATGAGCGAACTTTTCAAGTGAATTACAAAAAACTGAATACTTCTGGCGATGTTACTGAGGAATTTACGGTAATGCCGACGGCGACTTACGACAATAAAGTAACCAAGGTAGCGGCGATGAATCCGGATACAAAGCACTATTTGCATAAGGATATTTTCACACACATTGCTACCCTACCGCGTAAGGAATACGATTTTGAATTTGCGCACGAGCAGGAGGATAGTTTAAAATATACAACTTTCAATTTCGATATTGACAAACCAGTAATCGTAAAAGATACCTTGATTGCAGGTGGAAAAAAAGTGGCTGTTCAGACGGAAGTAACTTTGTTACAAATTAATAAAAATGGGACGCACCCAGATTATATTCCGGTGGAAGGCGATATTGCGGTAAGTGCAAAATTCGCTTTGAGTAAAGTAAGTCCTGATACCGTTTTTTATGCAGAACCATTGATTGTCATTCGACAAAATTTGCTGTATAATTATCCGATTCAAATGAACGATATTTCGTTAAAAATTCGTTTAACAGAAGATATTTTTGATGAGGTGTTAACTTTGGAAAGTGAATTGGATTACAGTCCATTTACGATGAAAAAGGGCGATAAAATAACTTTTAATGGTCAAGAAATTCAATTCAATGGCTTTAATCGCGAACCACAACACATTGATTATGAGGCAGAAGAAGGGGACATTGCCGTTGGTGGTATCTTTGCCGTCAATAATGAATACAATGTTCAACCGATTTACGTCATTCGCGAAAATAGACCGATGAGCGTGAAAGATGAGGTACGGAATTTGGGACTGCACTTCCGCTTTAATTCGATTGACCCCGCTACGGAAAGCATCGAAGTTTTGGTGGCAAAAGGAGAGCAGAAAAAAGGCTTAATTCCTGTGGATATTGCAAAGAATTCCTTGCGGACAGACTACATTGTTTTAGAGGCAATTATATTTCCGGGGATTAATTTCTTCTGGTTGGGAAGTATTTTGATGATGGTTGGATTGGCGATTGGGATGGTAGTACGAAGGCAGGAACGAGCGTAATTTTACCTTATTTTAAAATTAGGTCGCTATTTTTATGGCAAAATCTTTGCTTTTTCCATTTAGTAAGCCTACTTTTGCAGTCCCTTCTGGTAAGGGAAAATAAACTATCGAAGATTTTTTTTTCTAAAAAAATGACCTGATAGAGCTTGGTTGCTCTATCAGGTCATTTTTGAGTTAGGCAGTTGGTCTCCCGAAATTGGTTATCAAAATCTCACTCACAAACTGAATATAATATGTACGAACCGTTAGCTAAAGAATATTTAGACGAGTTGAATGTCCTCGCTAAAGAAGTGCAAGAATCTCCAGAATTAGCCAAATATCTGGATGAAGAAGAGGAAGACGATTATGGTCGTTTGAAAGAGATTTTTGAGCCACGCATCGGGCTATTATATGACCGATTGTCGGAAAAAGACCCTCTGCAGATTATTGAATTTGAGCGTCGATTGTTGAAAGAGGACTTTGAGGGATTGTACTTGCCGAAAATTTTGGGCTATTCAGTCTTGAGAGGAGAATTGAATGAACATAGCAAATACAAGTTGCCACAGGAGCATTTTAAGGCGGTATTGATGGCAATTTGTGATTCGATGAACTTCGATATTTTGAAAAAACGGATTGGTCAATCCATTCAAATGGGATTCGCGTTTAGTAGTGACATTTGGGTTACGAACTTGATTACACCAATTGAAAACAAGAAAGTTCGATACTATTTACAAGGTCAAAAATTGCCAAAGTACCGAGACATTGCGACTCGAAAAGTGGGCTATGCACGCTATAAAAAGCAGTTTAGAGACCACAACTTTATGACGGCACAATTCCCGCAAAACATCACGGAATTGAACGTTTATTGGTCTTCTTTGAAGTTGTTTATGATTTATCGTATCAACTTAAATGTCGACAATTCGAGTTTTATTCCTCATTTGAAAGCATTAATTGAAAATTCTGATTTTCAAGGCACACAAGAGCATCTGGAAATTTTATACTTGTACACTGCATATTTCACTTTAAGCGATGAAAATTTCAAGCATTTGGTGACCAATTTGGAGAGAACCCGAGAAGCAATGGAAGATTTTGCGACCCGTTGGTTGCAATTGACTTTGGATACACACAATCGTTCAGACATTGATTTGAATGCGGTGGCTGACCAACGAATTTCGGGTGCAATTGACAAAACGCGAACCGATAGATTGTCTGAATATTACAAATTGATGGATACCATTCACGATAAAGGCTATGCCGACGAGGAGGCACAAGAAGCGGTGAAAAATTTCTATACTCAATATCAAGGTTTGTCCTTGATTAATGAATGTGTGCGTAAGACAATTTACAATTACATTCATCGAGTGATGGGAAATATTGGCGTTGGAGAATACCCGGAATGGTTCAAAGTGACGCGCGTATTTACGATATATGTGGGGATTTTTATCAATCAAAAATTCAATCAAGATGTCAAAGACCTCTTTATGATATATGTCCGCAAATTGCTGAAAAAATATATTGACAAACGCGGTAGAGATTATCAAGATATTAAAAAATTCGTTGCAACAACTTTCCAAGACTTGAAATTCTTGTCCGAAAAACAAGTGGTGGAATTGTTTAAAACGCGACGGAAACGGAAGCCGACACCTGCTGACAATAAGTAACAGCCAGGGTTTAGAGCTATAAATAAAACGGGAATAACAGGTCTTAAAGGTCGGTTGTTCCCGTTTTTTGTGTTAAAAAAAAGATACCTTATCCAAGGTAAAAACGGATTGGCTGCAAAATATTTTAAAACCTAAAAAGACGAAGTAACTAATACTTTTCTTAGATTTATCCCAAAATAACCTTTTTCTAATGAGAAACTCACCGAAACAACAAGTTGAATATTGCTTAAATTGTCATTACCCGCTGCTTCCAAACAGTCAGTTTTGCAATAAATGTAGCCAAAAAGTAACAGACGGACGGGTGAATTTTAGAGAGATGGTTAATGAATTTTTAGACGCCGTTTTTAATTTTGATTCTCGATTTTTTCAAACTATTGGGACCTTATTTGTCCCAGGAAAATTGACAACCGAATATTTTAAAGGGCGGCATCGGCGGTATGTACATCCCTTACGGATATTTTTGGTGATGACCTTAGCATTAATGGCGGTCATTACCTTCAACATGGATGATGATGAAAAGGATATGTTTAACTTCCAAGAAAATTTAGAAGAGAGTAAAATTAATCTGGCGAAGCGCGAAGTATTTCTACAGATAGACACGGTAAGCATTGAGTTGGCAGAAGAATTTCCAACGGCTAAAACACTCGCGATGCTTGACTCTTTGAAAGCAAGGCTGATGGTTAAGATAGATTTGGAAGATACCGACAGTAGCAATCTGGAGGCAATTAGTCTTGGATTTTCAGATTTAAAAAAGATATCAAATAAAGATTTATTTAACTTGGATATTCCTGAAATATTAGAAAAGTATCAGGTAAAAGGATTTTTGGCGACGATAGAAGTTTCTCAAAAAATCCGATTAATGAAAAACGGAGGTAACTTTGCCGTGTACCTCATTCAAAATGTGTCGTGGATGATTTTTGTGATCATGCCCTTTTTAGCACTTATTCTGAAATTATTTTACGTTCGACGACAATATTATTATGTAGAACACCTGATTTTTTCCTTTCATAGCCATGCCTTTGTGTTCTTGATTTTTATCATCTTGATGATACTACCAGAAAGTATACCAGAATCGACTGAGGGACTGCTATTTTTAACCATTCCAGTATATTTATATTTCGCGATGAAGCGAGTATATAGCCAGAGAATATTTAAAACGCTGATGAAGTTTATTCTGCTTATATTTAGTTACCTCATCATTTTAATAATCGCCATAGTTGCAACGTTTCTCATCAGTTTTGCGATTTTTTAAATTGTGTTCGACATTTTGAAAATAATTTCCTCAATATGTTTGGAAATGAAAGCGGTGAATGAATACTTTTGGCGAGCTTTTACCAATTTTAAAAAAATACCGAAAAAAAGTATTCACCAAATTATAACTAAACAGCAAAATGTCTAAAAAACAAACGACCAGCCATATCTTTATGGTGCGGCCTGCCAACTTTGGTTTCAATGACGAAACCGCCAAAAGCAATGCTTTTCAAACCAACGATACCTCCAACACCAAATCAGAAATTAAGGAAATGGCACTTGCCGAGTTTGATGCATTTGTCGCTAAATTACGCAGTAAAGGCATCAATGTAATTGTCGGTGAAGACTCGGATAATCCGAAAAAGCCAGATGCTGTTTTTCCCAACAATTGGGTAACCTTTCACGAAAATGGTTTGGTGATTACCTACCCAATGTTTGCGCCCGCTCGCCGACGGGAGATTGACGACCGCTTTATTCAACAAATCGGCGAAGATTTTGAAATTATTGGGCGAGTTCATTTAGAAGATTTTGAAAAGAAAAATCTATTTTTGGAAGGGACTGGTTCGATGATTTTTGACCGCATCAACCAGATTGCGTATGCGTGCTTAAGTCCGCGGACAGATGCCATTTTATTTGAAAAATTCTGCAATATCGTGAGCTGTAAACCAGTGTCTTTTGAATCCGTTGATGGCAATGACCAGCAAATTTACCATACGAATGTGATGATGGCGATGGGCGATAAGTTTGTTGTTATTTGCTTGGATACCATTCAAAACAAGGCAGAATTAAGGAAATTGAAAGCCAGTTTCAAAAAAACAGAGAAAGAAATCATCAATATTTCCCTAAATCAAATGTTGTCTTTTGCTGGCAATATGTTGCAAGTCGAAAATGCAGATGGCGAGACGTTTTTGGTGATGTCTGAGCAGGCTTTTCAATCTTTGACTGCTGAGCAAATTAAACAAATTGAACAACATACAAATATTTTGTCCAGCCCGATTCCGACGATTGAAACGTATGGTGGTGGGAGTGCAAGGTGTATGATGGCGGAGGTTTTTTTGGAAAAGCAAAGTTGAAATTTTCATAAAAATGAAAAGTATCTCTACCGTACATTGGGTATTCTTCATTTTTTTTTACTACAATGTTCAGACTTTCTTATTAGAACCTTTTTAAATCACTGGATTGAAACGTCCACTCCACTGTCTCCAATGTACCTTCATAATCATTAGAATACCAAGCACTTGCTGTATCATTTGGATTCGTCAAGACGTGCATATCCTGCGCAGGCATATAGCTTTGCGCTAATAAAAAACGCTTTTCCTTACTTACCTTGTTTTCACAAACATCAACTACAACCACCGCATGCCCTGGGCTGCCACCTCGAATGAAAACATCTCCAATTTGCAAATCATTTTTAGCAACAGGCTCTAATTCTTTTGCCAACGAAAGCGTCCCTGCATAGGAAAAAACCATCGTCATGTATCGTCGAAAAGATTTGTAATCATCGGAAGGTTGCGCTTCTTTTCGCCAAGTTACCTTATTGCCTTTAACTTTAATACGGTAGCCTTGCCGCCATTTTTTATACTCCGCATTGAAGCCACTGACAAAGTTAAAATGAATGTCATCTGGGCGATTTTGTCCGCGTAAATACTCCGCACGTAGGCGCATAATGGCATCGGCGCACTGCTGCAAATCACGGTTTTCTACGTCAATATCGATGACAGCAGCAACGGGAAGTTGACTCCATTTTAAAGACCCGTCGTAATGCTTTACCTTGGTACCGTCAGGTTTGAGTGGAAGGTGACGGAGGTAGTAACCAAAGGAGTTCTCAGTTACAGTAGTGCGTTCAAAGTCTACGGGAACAGGAAATCGCTCAGAAACAATTTTGCCTTCAGGATTAAAATTCAGTACTGGTGCAGCTTCGACTATTGACACATTCAAGGCATTATTTTTAGATGCCTTAGTGGTTGCTTGTGGTTGCGAAACTGAATTTTGGCAAGAAAGAATTAATAAGCAGATTGCAAAAAAAAGTAGATTTTTCATCTGGTTTTATCATTTTAATTTTATTAAAAAAGCATCAGCATTTATCTCTTTGAAATGAATTTCCACTATACCGATTTGCTGAATATCCCTTTCCATTTTCACTTTTTCATGCCCAAAAGTGTGGGTATCAAAAATCCAAATACGCTCAATCCCCTCCCCTCTCCATACTTTTGCTAAAACGGTTAAATCATCTTTCCATTGTGCATAAAAAACATTTTTTGAAGGAATTTCAATAGACCTTTCATAATATTTTGTATAAAATTCGTAACCAGGTATCCCAAAATTGGTCGCATACAATGATAATTCTCGTTCTTTCGTATTGGCTATTTTTTCTAAAACAAGTCGTCCATTACCGCGTACGTTTTCTTTTAAAAAATAAGGCAACGCATTCCGATGAATCGTACTAAAAATGATGAGAAATAATAAAACAGGAAGCACTATCAAACGTTTTTTTCCTATATTGAAATCAATTTTTTCAACTATAAAAGCCACGCCAAAGCTCATTAGAATCAGCAAACTTGGAATTAGAAACAAGGTCAACCGAATCATCAGGGAATAATAGTGTAATAAAGAAGCAAAGAAACAACTAAGTATAGGCACAAGTAATAAAATCAATAGGGACTTCTCCTTTTTAAAAACATGAAAAACACCCAGTACGAAACATAAAATTGCCCATCCTAATGCTATTGCAGTTTGTCCAACAATTGCTCTAAAAACGCCAATAAAAATACGATACGACTGTTGAATACCCGCCAAAGATGTCGGCGTTTGCAAAAAAAATGGGCTGTGATACTGTTGTTGAATGTCGTCTTGAACACCATGCCGCAGATTGACCCAAAATAAAATGGCGAAACTCGTTAACCACATTCCGATCATTAAAAATAGTGGTAGATTTTTTTTTAAAATGTTTATTGATTTTTTCAAATAAAAGTCTCCCTCTTTCCATCTTCTAAACAAAAAATAACATCCAACTCCAGATAACACAAATACAACGGACATCGAAAACCAAATCGAAATAATGCCCAATATGCCAAAATAAACAAACTGTCTACCTCTTGGATTAGGAATTTTTACAGCTATAAATAACCAAAAAATCCCCAATAACACATCCATTGAATACTGTTTTAGAGAAAGTCCTTGCTGATATAAATAAAAATTGAAAAGAAACAACACAAGTGGATAAAGTAGCAATACGGAATTGAATAATCGGCGCAATAAAGCATAAAATAAAATCAGACTTCCCACACCTGTTATAAATGGAATAAATCGCAAACCAAGCTCCGTATAACCAAAGACATGTGCACTTCCCTTTACCATTTGTGCGAAAAAAGGTGGTAAGAACTGGTCGTATTTTAAAGGAAGAAGTAAGTCTACATAAGACTTCTCTGCAATATTTCGCGCCACATTCAATTCATCCAAAAAGAAAGGGGTCGCTCGAACAAAGCCAATTATCCGTAGCAAAATGGCCATTAACAAAATATTAATTGCAATAGAGTAATAATATTTCTGGTATTTCAGTTTATCTCTCATGCTTATTTCACCCGTTAAAATTGGTAAACAAAGCACAAAAGAAGAACATTTGACTGTTTTTTTATCATTTTATCTCTTTTTTTTTGAATCTCAAATATTAAAATAAGTACCATGTGTAAATAAAATATTCTATATTAATTGCATCCTATTGTTTTTGGGCATATCTTTACGGGGAATTAGAGTATATTTTCTGTATCGTTAAGTTAATTCAGTTTTTTTAAAACTTATCTTTTCTTTCCTTTCTTAAAGTTTCTCGACTATTATTTTTTTTTTAAAATTTTCATAATGAATATTTTTGTTGCAAAATTGAATTTCGACACACGTGAGTCGGATTTAGAACAAGCATTCCGAGAATTCGGAGAAGTAGATTCTGTAAAAATTATCATGGATAAGTTTACAGGTAAATCAAAAGGTTTTGGCTTTGTAGAAATGCCAAACGATGACGAAGCAAGAAATGCTATCGGTGATTTGAACGACAGTGAGTTCGATGGTCGTACCATCGTTGTAAAAGAAGCAGAAGATAGAGGCAGTCGCGGTGGTGGCGGCGGCGGCGGTGGTCGTGGCGGTTACGGTGGTGGCGGCGGAGGACGCAGCGGCGGTGGCGGAGGCTACGGCGGTGGCGGAGGACGCAGCGGCGGTGGCGGAGGCTACGGCGGTGGCGGCGGCGGCGGTGGTCGTGGCGGTTACGGTGGTGGCAGCGGCGGTGGCGGAGGCTACGGCGGTGGCGGCGGTGGCGGACGCTACTAAACCATACCAATTGCCTCAACTCAATACTGGTTCTTATCAATATTGATAGTTGCAAGATACAAAAAGGCCTCGCGAATTTATTCGCGGGGCTTTTTTTATGAGGTTATTTGAGAATGTCCCGTTTGAAACAGCTACAAACTACATTTTTTATATTCGTTTTTCGCTTGGTGATGGAATAATTTAAATTTCAAATAATCTGTTGGATTCATACATTCAAGCAGCTTCATCAATTATGTAAAAGCAGCTTAATTAGAAAAAATAATTCAGTAGATGAACTATTCAACTGAAAACTCAACAGATTTTAAAAATGGTCGATTTTTCATAAAAATGACCAAGTTTAACTCAGCATGAAATAGTCAATGGTAACAAGAGGTTGCTAAAAAATTAAGAAGCGAGAAAATCGCAAGATTTTCGAGCTTCAAAAAAATACAATGCGCTCTGCCTGCGGCAGCGCGAGTGGGGTTTTGAGGGATAAAAGCGGTTTTGCGAACCACTTTTATCCCTCAAACTACCTTTAGTCACAATCAATCTGAAAAATCTGTTGAGTTTTCAAAGAAAACTAGCAAAAAAATCTAAATTTCAGAC
>JBLHWU010000058.1:0-29793 GCA_047629355.1 Saprospiraceae bacterium
AGGATAATTTTTCTCAGTTTTTGCTTGAAAGAAGGATAATTGTTGATACTTTGACTGATTTCAAGTGAAAATTGAGGATAATTTGTCCTGTCCAGTTGGGGAAGTTATTTTTTCACCGTTACTTAGGGAGTTTGTAATAAATAAGCTGCCCAAGATGACGCAGCTATTTTTTCTTTTAAAGATGTTAAAAAAAGCGAGCATAACTGGTTATTTGAGACTTTTTTTAGCATTTTTAAAAGGGAAAAGAGCAAGTCAGATGGATAGGTTATTTTTTACAAATTCCCTTATTGCCTGTTAAATCTGTTCTCTTCTTTATAAAACTCAATTCCAAAATCAGCTTATCATCAAATTTCTATGCAAAAAAAACGAGTCGTCATTACGGGAATGGGCGTGGTTGCCCCAAATGCCATCGGATTAGATAATTTTGAAGAAGCTATCCGCCAAGGTCGTTCTGGCATTCGTCATTTCCCAGAATTAGAACAGTTAAAATTTGGTTGTCAAATCGGCGGAATACCCGAAGTTTCAGATGAATTAAAGGCTCAATATTTTCCAAAAGTATGGGCAAAACGTATCTATGCCACCGGTGTTGTTTATGGCGTAATTGCTGGGCAAGATGCTTGGCACGACGCCGGTTTTAGTTTAGAAAATTTGGAAACAGATTGGGACAGTGGCTGTGTAATGGGTGCAGGTTTACCAGGCGCAGCAGTCATGCGAGACTCTGCATATTTAGTTGACAATCAAAATGTTAAGCGACTGGGTAGCACGACCGTTCAGCAAATCATGTCGAGTGGCATAAGTGCGCATTTGGGCGGGATGCTGGCTTTGGGTAATCAAGTAACGACCAATGCATCAGCCTGTAGCACAGGTTCGGAAGCTTTGATTTTGGGCTATGAACGCATCCAATTAGGCAAGGCAAAACGGATGCTTTGCGGCGGTTGCGAAAGTGATGGAACATACGTTTGGTCAGGCTTCGATGCCATGCGTGTTTTGAGTAGAAAATCGAATGATGCGCCTGAAAAAGGGTCACGCCCGATGAGTGAAACTGCTGCTGGATTTGTGCCAGGAGGAGGTGCGGGGGCTTTGGTTTTGGAAGATTTAGAAAGTGCCTTAGCGCGCGGCGCGCGAATTTATGGCGAAGTTTTAGGTGGCTATGTCAATTCTGGTGGACAGCAGAATGGTGGTAGCATTACTGCACCAAATCCCGATGGAATTGTGCGGTGCATTCAAGGTGCCTTGCAAGATGCAGGCATTCAGGCATCAGAAATTGACGCCATTTCTGGACACTTAACCGCGACCATGTTTGACCCGTATGAAATCGAGCTTTGGTCAAAGGCATTGAATCGAAAAGGAAAAGATTTTCCGTATATTGCCTCTTTAAAATCAATGATTGGGCATTGCCTTAGTGCAGCGGGTGCGATTGAATCAGTAGCGGCAGTTTTGGAATTATATAAAGGCTTTTTACATCCTTCCATTAATTGCGAGGATTTACATCCAAAAATTGCAGCAATAATTGATAGTCAGTGTATTCCAAAAGTTGCAAAAGATATTAATTTGAATATTATTGCAAAAAGTAGCTTTGGTTTTGGAGATGTAAATTCAGTGGTTATTTTTAAAAAATATTGATTGCAACTCGTTTCCAAAAAGAGCTTGAGGGGCAAAAGCAGTTTTATAAAAACCACTTTTGCTCCTCAAAGCCTAGCCCGTACTGCCGCAGACAGCGCGCATTGTATTTTGGAAGCTCAAAAATCTTGCGATTTTCTCACTTCCTAAATTTTTCAGAATACTTTTATTTCTCTAAAATAAATTTTTAGCTCAAAGAAAATTATGTTAAACCCATACCTTGATTCCGCACTCGTCATCTGGCTTTACGTAACCTTATGGTTCCTCATTGCGATAATAAAAAAAGACAACAGTATCGTAGATATTGCTTGGGGGTTGGGTTTTGTGGTCGTCGCTTGGTGGCAGTATTTTTATCATCCGCATCCATATTCTTCTATTTTAACGGCTGTGGTGACGTTATGGGGAGTGCGTTTAGGAACTTATCTTTTTTTTAGAAATTGGTCGGAAGGCGAAGATTGGCGGTATAAGCAGATGCGCGAAAATTGGAAAGGAAATTTTGCCATCAATTCCTACTTTCGAGTGTTTATTTTGCAAGGAACGGTCTTATTCGTCATTTCCTTGGTTTTAATGCAGCAGCCTGATGAAAATACGTTCCTTCCTTCCTTTATTTTTTATTTAGGAATAGGCATTTTTGCCATCGGCTTTTTATGGGAAACCATCGCCGATTTTCAACTCAAACAATTCAAAGCGAAGTCCGAAAATAAAGGTAAATTTATGCAATCCGGGCTTTGGAAATACTCGCGGCATCCCAATTATTTTGGTGAAATGTTGGTTTGGTGGGGCATTTACTTATTCACCACCACTTACGGAACTTGGTATCTATTTTTCATTAGTCCGTTGACGATTACCTTTTTTTTATTGCGGGTTTCTGGTATTCCATTTTTAAAAAAGAAACAGTCGAAAAGTCCAAAATATGCCAAGTATATTGAAGCAGTTCCGAATGCGATTTTGCCTAAATTTTGGTAACCAAATCATGGTGATTTTTGAAATCACCATGATTTAAACATAAAAATTAAACCGTTTCCAACACCAAGCTAGAATCCGCCTTACCTTCCAAAAACGATTCTCCCATCAAAAACGTATCTACTGCTTTCGCCGCTTCTCGTCCTTCTGAAATTGCCCAAACGACCAGCGATTGCCCCCGTCTCATATCACCTGCGGTAAAGACTTTTTCCGCTGAAGTTTGATAATTCTCTGCTAAAACATTACCGCGACCATCCAATTCAACCTCCAATTGTTCCAACAAACCTGCCTTCTGTGGATGTACAAAGCCTGCAGCTAATAATGCCAATTGACAAGGAATTTCTTGCACTGTTCCTTCTATTTCCTGAAAAGAAAAACGCCCTGTTTGTTCGTCTTTTTTCCATTCAATTTCTACGATTTGTAAAGCTTTCAAATTCCCTTTCTTATCTCCAATAAACGCTTTAGTATTGATTGCCCAATTTCGTTCGCAACCTTCGTCGTGCGAGGAAGAAGTGCGCAAAGTCATCGGCCAATTTGGCCAATTATTCATATCGCGTTCCAAGGCTGGTTTGGCTAAAATTTCAATTTGCGTGACTGATTTTGCATCCTGCCTATTGGATGTCCCAACGCAGTCAGACCCCGTATCGCCGCCGCCAATCACCACCACATCTTTGTGCGTGGCTAACAAGGATTCTTTCGCCGAAATCTCCTGCCCCCCCACTCGTCGATTTTGTTGTTCCAAAAATTCCATCGCAAAATGTACACCTTTCAATTCCCGTCCTGCAATGTCTAAATTTCGAGGAATCGTCGAACCACCACAAAGCAGAATCGCTTCAAAATTATCTTTCAACATTTCTACACTTACATTTTCACCAACATTCGAATTGGTTCGAAAACGCACACCTTCCGCTTCCATCAACGCAACTCGGCGGTCAATCGTCCATTTTTCCAATTTAAAATCAGGAATACCGTAACGCAATAAGCCGCCAACTTTGTCGCTTCTTTCAAAAATGGTTGCAAAATGACCTGCTTTATTTAGCTGTACTGCCGCCGCCAAACCTGCTGGTCCACTACCAATAATTGCCACTCGTTTACCCGTCCGCATCAAAGGCGGCGTCGGTCGCGCATAGCCTTTTTCAAAGGCAACTTCGGCAATACTTTTTTCAATATGCTCAATCGCTACCGCAGGCTGGTTAATACCCAAAACGCAGGCTGATTCACAGGGCGCGGGACAAATTCGCCCAGTAAATTCTGGAAAATTATTAGTGGTCGTCAAAATATGATACGCTTGTTTCCAATCGCCTTCATACACCGCATCATTGAACTCTGGAATGATATTTCCCAAAGGACAACCATTATGGCAAAACGGAACGCCGCAATCCATACACCGAGACGCCTGTTTTACGGTCTTTTCTGTATCAAATTCTTCGTAAATTTCTTGATAATCTTTGATGCGTTTTTTCGGGTCACGCGAAGTTGGTGTTTCCCGCGTATATTTTAAAAATCCTTTTGGGTCTGCCATTTTATACGGTTGACGGTTGACGGCGCACGGTTGAGGGTGGCATACAACCTATTTTAAAATTACTTTTTTGAAAACTGCCGTCGGCGATAAAGTGCCGACGGTCAGTATTAAATGTTTTATAAAGTCTAAATTTCTTCTTATTTTGTCATTCTGACCATTTCCTTTGTCATTCCGACCGAAGTGGAGGAATCTGGCGTGATAGTTCCACCAGATTCCTCCACTTCGGTCGGAATGACAAAACTACACGGTTTCTAATATAGGTTCAGCTTGTAAGTCTTTCTTGATTTTTTCTTGTAAAACCCGCTTATAATCCACAGGCATCACTTTCACAAAAGCTGTTTTCACCTCTTCCCATTTATCTAAAATACCTTTCGCCAGTGTACTTTCCGTCTTTTTATAATGCTTCCGAATCAACGTTTTTACAAATTTGGAATCAACAACATCTAAGGCTTCCAGTTCTACCATTTCTTTATTCACTTTCTTTTCAAAATTGCCATTTGGATTAAAGACAAAAGCGATGCCACCACTCATACCTGCTGCGAAATTAACGCCCGTTTCCCCTATAACAACAACTCGCCCACCTGTCATATATTCACAACAATGGTCACCGGTGCCTTCTACGACGGCGTGTGCGCCACTATTTCTGACCGCAAAACGCTCGCCCGCCATACCTTTTATAAATACTTCACCCGAAGTCGCGCCGTAGAGAGCAACGTTGCCAATAATGATATTTTCACTTGGATTAAACGTCGCTACTCGGTCAGGAACAACCGAAAGCGTTGCACCAGATAAGCCTTTTCCAAAATAGTCATTCGACTCCCCTTCCAATGAAAATTCCAATCCTTTCGCTCCAAACGCACCAAAACTTTGCCCTGCCGAACCTCTAAAATGAAATTGAATTAACCCTGCCGGCAATCCTTTACTTCCATATGCTTTAGAAATTTCATTCGACAACATTGTCCCTACCGCACGGTCCGTATTAAGAATTGGAAAATCTTTTTCGACTGGTTCGCCCAAGGTCAAAGCACCCTGCGCCACTTTGATTAATTTTCTATCCAAAACATGCTCGATACTATGGTCTTGCTCAACGGTTTTGTATTGTCCAATCGCTTCATCGGCAGGTTCTTTATAGAGAATTGGACTTAAATCCAGTTGCTTGTATTTCCAATGCGGCAGGTCTTTATTGACTTTGAGCATTTCGACTTTACCAACCATTTCGTTGATGGTTTGAAAACCGAGTTTTGCCATAATCTCGCGGAGTTCGCGGGCGAGATAGGTAAAGAAATTAATGATGTGCTCAGGCTTTCCGGTGAAGCGTTTGCGCAAATCTGGATTCTGAGTAGCGATACCGACCGGGCAAGTATTCATGTGACATTTTCGCATCATGATACAGCCTTCGACGACTAAAGCAGCTGTTGCTACGCCCCACTCTTCTGCACCTAAGAGCGTCGCAATTGCCAAATCTCGACCCGTCAACATTTTACCATCCGTTTGGATAGTGACGCGGTCGCGGAGTTTGTTTTTTACCAAAGTTTGATGCGTTTCCGCCAAACCTAATTCCCAAGGAAGCCCCGCATGGCGAATCGAACTTAGGGGCGATGCGCCCGTTCCTCCGTCATATCCTGAAATCAAAATCGCATCCGCATGGGCTTTTACAACACCTGACGCGATGATGCCTACTCCTGCTTTTGATACCAATTTTACATTAATTCGAGCAGCACGATTGGCATTTTTCAAATCAAAAATCAGTTGTGCTAAATCTTCAATCGAATAAATATCATGATGTGGCGGTGGCGAAATCAAGCCCACACCTGGCGTAGAATATCGCACCCGACCAATCCATTCGTCCACTTTATGTCCAGGCAATTGTCCACCTTCTCCAGGCTTTGCACCCTGTGCCATTTTGATTTGCAACTCTTCGGCATTCGTCAAATAATTGCTCGTCACACCAAAACGACCGCTGGCAACTTGCTTGGTAGCGGAACGTTCCCAGTCGCCATTTTCTTTCTTTTTAAACCGAATTTCATCTTCGCCACCCTCTCCACTATTGCTTTTTCCACCAATTCTATTCATGGCAATCGCTAAGGTAGAATGCGCCTCATGCGAAATCGAACCAAAGGACATCGCACCCGTCACGAATCGTTTTAAAATATTTTCAATCGGCTCAACATCATCCAAAGGAATCGGACTTCCTTTTCTAAAAGTCAACAATCCCCTTAGCGACATCGCTTTTTGAGTTTGTGTATTGACTAATTTTGAGTATTTTTTGAAGGCAGCATAACTGCCTTTTCTCGCGGCAAATTGCAATAAATGAATGCTTTCAGGATTAAATAAATGTTCTTCTCCACGCTGCTTCCATTGAAAAACGCCGCCTGTTTCTAAATAGGCATTTGGCGATACTTTTTCTGGATAAGCTGATTTTTGGCGCACTAAGATTTCCTTGGCCAGACCATCAAAATTTAAACCTTGAATCCGAGATACGGAGCCTTTGAAACATTTGTCAACGACTTCATCCGCAATACCTAATATTTCAAAAATCTGCGCCCCTTGATACGACTGTAGAGTAGAAATACCAATTTTAGACATTATTTTTAACAGCCCTTTGCCAATCGCTTTATCATATTTTTTGAAAAGCGACGGCAAAGTTTCGGCTGGTTCATTTTTATTTGATTTTAATAAATCGAACGTACCTTTTTCGAACAAATTTTGAATAGTCGAATAGGTCAAATAAGGATTCACTGCATTTGCACCATAACCAATTAGCGTCGCAAAATGATGCGTTTCCCAAGCATCTCCAGCCTCTACGACAATTGAGGTTTTATTGCGCAAGCCCCGTAAAATCAAGTGATGATGCACTGCTCCAACTGCCATCAAGGACGGAATTGGTGAATGAAAAGCATTAGAATTTCTATCCGATAAAATCAAAACATTCACCTCGTTTCGCGCTAAATCTTCCGCAACAGCGCAAATGTGGTCAAGTGCCGCTTGCAACCGACCTTGCTGCCCATCAGCTTTAAAAATCAAATCAATTTTACCTGATTTGAAATTTTCATGGTAAATGCCTTCTAATTTTTTCAAGGCTTCATTGCTCAAAACGGGCGAATCCAAGTGAATAAATCTCGCCTGTTTTTCCGTTGGTTCTAAAATATTATCGGAGCTACCCAACATAGAAAAAAGCGACATCACCGCCCGTTCTCGTATCGGGTCAATCGGCGGGTTGGTGACTTGCGCGAATAATTGTTTAAAATAATTGCCGAGATGCTGCGACCGTTTTGATAAAGCTGCCAATGGCCAATCTACACCCATCGAACCAATCGGGTCTTTGCCATTTCGCGCCATTGGCGAAATCATGATTTTCAAATCTTCTTTCGTAATACCGAACAGTTGTTGATTTTTAAAAAGCGTCTTTTTATCCATCATCGTGGTTGCAGATGCTTCTGGCAAATCATCTAGGGTCAAACGATTCGTGTCCAACCAATCTTTATATGGACCATTTTGACAAACAACTTGCTTCAATTCTGCATCGCCAATAATCCGATGTTCGTCCAAATCGGCAATCAACATTTTCCCTGGTTGGAGTCTTCCTTTTAGAATGATTTTTGATTGGTCAATTGGTAAAACACCTGCTTCAGATGCCAGAATTAAAGTGTTGTCGTCCGTCACGCAATAGCGGGAAGGACGCAACCCATTTCTGTCCAAAGTTGCACCGACCAAGATGCCGTCTGTGAAACAAATCGACGCAGGACCATCCCATGCCTCCATCATCGTTTTGTGGTATTCGTAGAAAGATTTTTTGTACCCTTCCATCTGTTCATCGTGCTGCCACGCTTCAGGAACCATCATCATCAAGGCGTGTGGCAACGACCGACCACTCAAAACCAAAAATTCCAATACATTATCAAAATTGGCAGAATCTGATAGATTTTGACCACAAATTGGCTTCAATTTTTCCAATTCATCTTCTGTGAAATGGGTCGTTTCTAATAAATATTCCTTTGATTTCCACCAATTTAAGTTACCATTAATGGTATTAATTTCACCATTATGAGCGATATATCGAAACGGCTGGGCCAGCTTCCAACGCGGAACAGTGTTGGTTGAAAATCGGGAGTGAACCAGTGCAATTGCTGATTTACAAAGGTCGTCTTGCAAATCTGGGAAGTAAGAACGCAACTGTCCAGTCGTCAACTGACCTTTATATATGATGGTCTTGTAGCTGAAAGATGCGATGTAAAAATGGTCCTTGGTTTGTGGAAAAGTTTGATGAATATTGTGCGTTGCAAATTTTCGGAGAACGAATAAACGGCGTTCCAATTGCTTGCGATTCATTGGTTCGATAGGTTTTACGAAAACGTGTTCCATCCGGGGTTCGGCACTGACTGCGGTGTCACCAACGGCTTCATTATCAGTTGGTACTTTTCGAAAACTCAATAATTCAAAACCTAATTCATCAATATAATCATTGAATAATACGCGACATTGATTGCGCAAGATACGGTCGCTTGGAAAAAAAACCACGCCAACGCCGTATTCGCCAAAAGGAGGCAATTCCACACCCAATTCACGGGTTTTCTTTTCAAAAAATTCATGTGGAATTTGCATCATAATGCCTGCGCCGTCACCCGAATTGGGTTCGCAGCCACATGCCCCTCGATGTTCCATATTGGTCAACATCGTCAAGGCATTTTCAATAGTCTCGTGAGATTTTATGCCGTTGAGGTTGGCGATTAAGCCGATGCCACATGCATCTTTTTCGAGTTGAGGAACGTATAGACCTTTAGCTTTAGTTGTATTTGCTGGCATGTAAAATATTTTAGCTGAACTTGTGTGAACTTGCTTTATTAGATAGGAGTTAGGTACACGAATTTGACGGATGGAACGGATTTCCTATAGGTCTAATGCGCTTTTTTTTATGAACATTTGAAAAGCATTAGACTTATAAAATCTGTTTAAATCTATCGAATCTATTCCATTCGCGTAACTATCCTATTTAAATAGTATTTAAATAGTATTTGAATTTGTTTAAATTTGGCGGGGAGACCTTTACTATTAAAAAATAGCTGGACATTAAAGGTAGGGGAGTTCTCATGATATTTTATTTCAAGAAAGCACTTATTTCAGGAAGATAAATTTAAAAAATACAGTTTTCAAAATGTTTTCATCATAAAAAGGGGCATTCAGTTAAATCGAAAATTTTGTCAAAAAAATAAAAAAGAAGATTTATTTTAAAAAAAATAGTTTTTAATCGTTCAAATTTTGATTTTAGAAAGAGCGTTAGAAAAAAAAAATTGCGTTTAGCGTAATTTTTTCAGACTAAAAATTTTGTAAATGGGATGATTCCGTGCATCGCATCTACCATAAAATTTTCCTTCCCTCCATTCACAATCCACATTTCTACGCCAGCTTTTTGACAAATTTCTGCCGCCGCTAATTTTGATTTCATACCGCCCGTTCCGTGAGCAGAGAGACTATCCACCGCAAGGGATTTTACGTTTTCTAAATTTTGGACAATTTCAATCAATTGACAATTGGGGTTTTGTTTTGGGTCGTCGTCAAATAAGCCGTCGATATCGGAGGCCAAAATGAGGAGATTGGCGGTTAATAAGTTGGCGGTCATAGCTCCGAGTTTGTCGTTGTCGCCGAATTTAATTTCTTCCGTGGCGACAGTATCATTTTCATTAAAGATGGGGATATAATTATTTTCGAGCAAGACATTGACCGTATTAATGGTATTCGTTTTGGAGTTTTCATTATCAAAATCCCGATAATTGAGCAAGCATTGTGCGACTTTTAAGCCAAAATCATAAAAAATCTCTTGATAAATTTTCATCAAAACAGGTTGTCCAATAGCAGCCAATGCTTGTTTGACTTCAATAGGATTTCCTCCTGCTAATTGAACAAATTGCTTGGCGGTGGCGACTGCGCCAGAGCTGACTAAAATGAAATCGTATTTTTCTCGCAAGGCTAGAATCTGTCGCGCCAAATCTTCAATTTTGCCGCGAGAGATGTGATTTGTACCTTTGGTTAGAGTGGAACTACCAATTTTTAAGATGATTCTTTTTTTCATTATGCTCTAATTTGTCCATTTCCAAAAATAAACCATTTATTACTGACCAAATGCGCCAAACCCAGCGGACCACGTTGATGTAATTTATCCGTACTAATCGCCAATTCTGCACCCATTCCAAACTCTCCGCCGTCTGTAAAACGAGTCGAAGCGTTGTGATAAACCGCTGCGACATCAACCTTTTGCATAAATTCAAGTGCTACTTTTTCATCGGTAGAGATGATACTCGCCGAATGTCCACCAGCATATTGATTGATTTTTTGAATAGCTACTTCGGTATTTTCAACCAAACCAATAACAATTTTCATCGCTAAAAATTCTTCGTACCATATAGTTTCGTTGGTCACTTCGGGTAGCTTTTTTGTCAAATATTGATTCACTTTTTCATCGACAATAATTTCAACTTTAGCTGCTTTTAATTGTGCTATCAATTTTTTCAAATAGACTACTAAATCGGGCAAATTTTCATCAATCAATACTTTATCCAGCGCATTGCAAGCACTAATCTTACTCGTTTTACTACTTATAATAATGGTATCCGCCATTTTGGTATCAGCTACTGCATGGACAAAAACAAAATTATTGCCACGACCACTCACCAAAACTGGGCATTTGGCATGCGCCTTCACAAAAGAAATCAACCGCTCGCCACCACGCGGCACAATTAGGTCAATTGGCAATGGTGGATTTTTTAAAAATGCTTGCACTTCCGCGCGAGGCATATCTAAATATTGCACCCAATCGTTTGATAAGTGGTGGTGCTGCAGAGCTTGATGCCACAAATCAATGAGCAATAAATTAGAATGTCGGGCTTCCTTTCCTCCTTTCAAAATGATTTTGCTACCTGCTTTAAATGCTAAAATTGCAGCCTCCACAGTCACATCAGGACGCGATTCGTAGATAATCAAAATCGTTCCAAATGGAGCAGTTTGATTGATGATGCGCATTCCGTTGTGGTGAGTAAAACAGTATTTTTCGATATGAACCGGGTCAGGTTTGGCAGCAACGGCTTTGATAGATTGAATCATGCCGTCGATTTTTTTCTCGTTGATGAGCAATCGGTCAAACAAGGCTTGGTCGTCACCTTGATACAAATCGACATCGCACTGATTGGCTGCCAATAAATGGATTCGGTGTTGGTCGAGAAGCAATGCTAATGTTTGGAGGATGCTGTTTTTTTGCTGAATGGTCATAGATACTTATTATATATGTATGCCTTTTAAGTAAATTGCCTTGTTTAGTGAATCTTATCGTAGCTCGCTACTTCGGTAGCGTGGCAAGTTAAAGTGTTGATTTTAGATAAAAAATTAGTCACACTATTAAAGTAGCGGACTAAAAAATATCAAAATAATTACGGTAACCTACTTATAGGGAATATCTTAAAAACAGTAGTTTAAAATAGTAGGGATACAAAGGTAGGGCGATTTTTCTTTTGATTTAGTCGGTTTTCAATAATAATCAGCAAACGAGCTTTTAGAAATTTAGTGAAATACGACCGCTAAATCTTTTTTTTATATTTGCTATTCTGAATCTGGCATTTTATTTTATTTTATTTTGCTTTACAAATAATATTTATTGTAAAACAATCATTTTTCTTATTATTATTTTGCGGAATTTCGCTCTTTTGATTTTCAAGTCTTGACTTCTACCCTAAAATTTGTGGTAACAATGCATCAGCACTATCTTTGCATCACCAAAATATATTGCTATTCTATTAATTTTCCTTTCCATTTCTTACCAAATTATTAAAATAAAATTGAATTAGCATGAAATCAAGTAACATGTACTGATTAATGACTACTAAGTCTGCTTCTCTCGCAGCATTTTTAATTTTTTAAATACCAACTTTATGAAAAAAATCGAAGCAATTATTCGACTCAACAAGTTTGATGCCGTACGCGATGCATTGGCAGCAATTGGAGTCAATTTTTTCACACTCGAACAAGTCAAAGGTTATGGCTTGCAACAAGGCGAAAAAATGGTGTATCGCGGTAGTGTATATGGTGCAGAATACATCGCCCGCTTGCAACTCAACGTTTTGACTACTTCTGAAAAAGTCAATTTACTGGTGGATACCATCACAAAAGCCGCTCGAACGGGCGAGGTTGGAGATGGAAAAATATCAGTTTACGAAGTCGAGCAAGTTACTCGGATTCGGACGGGAGAAACTGGAGAGGAAGCTATTTGATTTTAAAATTCTGGTGATTTTAAAAATCATGGTGGTAGAATTAGCAACTTAATTATCAAAAAATATCGCTCTGTTATTTTAAAAAAAGCAATAGAGCATTTAGACTTTATAAAAATTTTCAACAATGAATGAAGCATTATTTACAGTTAATAACTTATGGATTTTAATCGCTACGGTGCTGGTTTTTGTGATGCACCTAGGTTTTGCAACGCTCGAAGCGGGCTTTGTCCAGCGAAAAAATACGGTCAATATTCTATTTAAAAATTGCATGATTATCGCCATTGGCTTGCTGACTTACGCAATGATGGGCTTTAATTTAATGTATCCAGGTGGTGATTCTGCAGGAGCATTTTTTGGTTTTGGTGGCTTTGGTCTATCCTTGCCCGAAGGTGATGCAGGAGGAATTGCTTATGCAGATGGTGCATATTCTTATTATTCTGATTTTATTTTCCAAGCAATGTTTGCAGCGACTTGCGCAACGATTGTCTCAGGTGCAGTGGCAGAACGGATAAAATTGATGCCATTTTTGGTATTCAGTACCATTTTTGTCGCAATTGCTTACCCGATTACTGGAATGTGGAAATGGGGCGGCGGCTGGTTAGCAGAAATGGGCTTCCATGATTTTGCTGGCTCTACCTTGGTACATAGTGTAGGTGGTTGGGGTGCTTTAGCGGGTATCATTTTACTCGGTGCGCGGAAAGGTAAATACACAAAAAAAGGCATCAAACCGATTCCTGGACATAGCTTACCGTTGGCGACTATTGGTGTGTTTTTGTTGTGGTTTGGTTGGTTTGGTTTCAATGGTGGTTCGGTATTATCGGCAAATCCGATGGGCGTTTCCTTGGTATTCGTAACAACGAGTTTAGCCGCAGCAGCGGGTGCGATTGGAGCATTCATCGTTTCTTATTTGATGTTTAAAACCTATGACTTGTCGATGGTCTTGAATGGAATTTTGGGCGGTTTGGTTGGAATTACAGCGGGGGCAGATGTCGTTTCGGTGAGTTCTTCCATTATTATTGGCTTCATTGCCGGCTGTATTATTCCAGCATCAGTAGTATTTTTTGATAGCAAATTGAAATTGGATGACCCTGTGGGCGCAACTTCGGTTCACTTGGTTTGTGGAATTTGGGGAACCTTAGCAGTTGGCATCTTTGGCATCGGCGAATTCTCCTTTTTGACACAATTAATTGGTGTAGCAGCAATTGGTGCATTTACGTTTACATTTACGTTTGCGCTGTTTTTTGTTTTGAAAAAGACAGTTGGCATTCGGGTTTCGGAAGAACATGAAGAAAAAGGATTGGATATTTCGGAACACGATATGCAAGCGTATCAAGGGGCAGAATCAACAACTTATGATATGGCTGTAGAATAAAAGACGGTAGACGGCATACGGACTATGGTGGACGGGGCGGCAATCTAAGTTGCCTTGCCGTCCACCATAATCTGTTTACCGTAGGTCATAAAAAAGGGCACTCTGGCAGGAGTACCCTCTCGAAAACGGAAATTCCATTCTCTGGTTGAATCACAAAATTAAGACATTTTTGAAGTTATCACAATTTCATGTGCTTAAATTTTATGGGTTTTCGTTTTCACAAACATTTTTTTAAACTTTTAAAATTTTTAAACATGAAATTGTCTAAGAAAATCTCTTTTTCCATGGCCATTACTATGGCTATTTTTCACTTACCTTATACTATCAATGCTCAGCAAATTGCAGCACCAACAGAATCTGAAACATCTGTAAAGGCAATCGAAATCGTTGAAGACGAAGAGGAAAAAAAAGGGCTTCAAATTAGTGGCTTCGTCGATGTTTATTATCAATATAACTTCAATAAACAGCCATTACCAACGAGTTTTACAGAAACCCACAACTCTTTTACGCCTGGAATGGCAAATGTCGTTTTTGCGCAAGAAGGTAAAAAAGTGGGCTTCGTAGCAGACTTAGCAGTTGGTCCTCGCGCAGAAGTAGCGAACGGTTATACAGGAACGACGCTTGCTGCGATTAAGCAATTGTACGTCACTTATTCGCCTTCTGAAAAACTAACTTTTACGCTCGGAAATTTTGGGACACACGTCGGTTACGAAGTTATTGACGCGCCTGCAAATGTTAATTATAGTACATCTTATATGTTTTCGAACGGGCCATTTTACCATACAGGTTTGAAGGCTAATTATGCATTGAGTGAAAATTTTGGAGCGATGATCGGTGTTTTTGATGATACCGATTCTAAAATTGATGAGATTAGTGGCAAGCACATCGGCGCACAATTCTCTTATGAAAAAAATGGTTTGGCAGCTTATTTAAATTATATCGGTGGCAAAGATGATGATAGTGATACGGATAATGAAATTTTTGGACATCAAGTAGATTTAACGGCAACTTATGCAGTTAGTGATGCTTTGGGCTTGGGTTTGAATACCACAATTAAAAATGTTTCGCCTGACAAAGGGGACGGGGCGAGTTGGTTTGGAGCTGCGTTGTATGCCAATTATGCCTTCAGTGAATTGTTTACTTTGGGCTTTCGAGGAGAATTTATTGATGATAAAGACGGGCTGATTTTAGGCTTACCTGATAATAGCATTACGTCGATTACACTTTCTGGAAATTTCAAAATTGATAATTTGACCTTGATTCCAGAAATTCGATTGGATAGTTCAAAAGAGGATGCCTTTTTGGATAAAAATGGCAGTCCTACGGGAACGAGTCCGTCCTTAATTTTTGCGGCTGTTTATGCGTTTTAAAATAGATTTATTACTACATAAGTAATAAGTCTAATATACTTTTTTACGATTTAAGATTTGTTATTAACTCATTTTAGTGATCGGGGTAGTGATTAAGTTCACTACCCTTTTTCTTTTTAGAATAGAGAAATTTGAGGGTGCAAGATGGGGTTTAAAACCCATTTTGCATCCTCAAGACCTCCATCCGCAACGCCGAAAGCGGCGCACGGTTGTGTTTGATGAAGCTCGAAAATCTTAGAATTTTCTCGCTTCGGACAGTCAAACATATTATACCTCCCCTAATTTGTAACACACGCTATTCATATAAGTCTAATGCTTTTGAGGATATGTGCAATTTTCAACTATCCTTTGATAGGATAAGTCCTTTACATTTCCAATGAATCGCATTTCCATAAAGGTCTAACGGTTCTTTGACCAAGAGATTTTCTTCTACTTTTTCTATTGAAAAACCAATTTCCTTGATTTCTTTTACTAAATTTTCAATTGGAAAAAACTGCGCCCAATGTTCTTTTTTTTGAAAATTCAAAGGACTAACGATTAACACTTTACCCTTCTTTTTTAAAATTCTAAAAACTTCAGCTAATGCTTTTTTAGGTTCATCAAAACGGTCTAAAGTAAAACTGCTGACGACTAAATCCAATGACTCATTTTCGAATGGTAGACACTCCCCTTTTGCCAAAATGAAATGTAAATTTTTAGACTGTTGCCCTATTATTTTTTCTTTTTTAAAACCTCGATTTTCATTCGTCAATTCAATCGTTTTTCCATCAACCCAATAATCATTCGCTTGCCGCAACAATTGATAACTGTAATCAATGCCATAACATTCGGCAGTAGGAAAATAGTTTGCCAATTCACTGATTAAACGACCGACGCTGCAACCAATATCAATGATTGTTTCGGACTTTGATTCACCAATTTCTTTTAAAATCCAGTCTAAAATGGATTGAAAAGGATAAACTTTCCAACTATCTTTCGATAAATGCAAACGAATTTGGCGCGCGACGACTTCCGCATAATTTTCATACTTATCTTGCTTAAATTCCTGTTCACTTTTATCATAGAAAAAAGGAATTTTCCGACGTACTCTGATAGGCGGCGGCAATTGTAATTTTTTCATGTGGGCAAGATAGGTACTATATTATATAGGTCAAAATTGATTGGTACTGTCAATGTCTTCGCCAAATGATGAATTATAAATGATGAACGATAAATTTGCAATAATTTAGATTTGTATTTATATGATTAAGTAGTTATTCAAGTTAAATCAGTAGTACCTCTACGCAATAGCGTCACATTTAATTTTAAATAACTCATTAATTACTATTATTTAATTCATTTTAACCGCTTTTTTATTGTCACATTTTATAAATAAAGCTAATTTTGAACGTCATTTTATTTAAATGTTAAGTTTTAAATATCCAGTGACAATCTTTTTCGTACAAAAAACACCTATTTCAAAAAAAAAAAAAAAAATCACCCTTTTGAAATAAGCATCAATTACCATTCATAAAATACTGGCAATCAATATTTAAACATACTTATAATTCAAATTAAATCACCGTAACTAATTGATAACGAGTACCTAAGTGTTTTCCTCTAATCTACCAAAAATAAATACTGAAACTGCATTAAACCCTTGTGAGAACCAGTTATTGCCCCTACCTTTGTGACAACGAAACGGCAAATGCCTTTCACCTCCACAAAAAATTGCCTCCCGATTTGAAATATTGCCTCCCCTTAGTTTGAATCTTTCTTTTTCTGAGCAATCGGATTTCAACACTATATGAGCTTTATTTCCTCCAGTTTAGCAGCTTTAAAAAAAACAAAAAACAAAAACTATTTCAAGCTTGCCCCCCAAGCTTTTTTCTTGAAATAATTCCCCCTTTGAAGATTTCCTCCCGCTTCCGATACAACATACTTTAATCAAACACACACCGAAGCAATTCGGGAAAAATCCCATAGTTATGTCTAAGAACGTCTTACTCACAGCAATCATTGCAACATTGACATTAACATTGACATTAAACGCTAAAACTTTCTTCGTAAGCCCAGGTACAACTGGCAAAGGATTAAGTTGGACAGCTGCCAACGGCGACTTAGCAGCAGTATTGTTCGCAGCTAATTATGGTGACGAAGTTTGGGTGGCAGCGGGTACTTATTACGCTTCTTACGACAACGACCGCACTCGGTCATTCATCATCTCTAAAGGAGTAAAAGTCTTGGGTGGCTTCACCGGTAATGAGACGGCGGCAACGCAAAGAAATCCACAGAAAAACAAAGTAATTTTGAGCGGAAATATTGGGGATGTGAATAGCTCTGAAGATAATTCTAATACCGTTGTACTTATCGGTGCAGCGGATGAAAATACAGTTTTAGACGGTTTTTCTATCGCTGATGGAACGGCCAACAGTGCAGGCGCAACAGCAGCAGCAACTCGTAGTGGAGGCGGTATGTACATCATGGGTAAGGGCGAAAGGAACGCTTCTAACCCAGTGATTCGCAACTGTAATTTCTACAACAATTATAGCCGTGACGGTGGTGCGGTTTATAACAATGGTAAAGGTGGAAACGCAAGCCCGATATTTGAAAACTGTAATTTTTATAGTAATCGTGCAGACTTGGACGGTGGTGCAATCTTTAATGACGGTCGCCACAATGGTAACAGTAGCCCAGTTTTCAGAAATTGTGAATTCAAAAATAATGAAGGTAATTATGGTGGCGCAATTTGCAACTATGGCGGACGAGGAATTGCAAGTCCTTCTTTAGAGAGATGCACTTTCGCTCAAAACGAAGCGTATTTGAGAGGTGGCGGCATCTTCAACATGGATATCGAAGGCGAAGCAACACCAACTTTAAAAAACTGCAACTTCATAGAAAATGTAGCAACCGCAGGAAATAGCAACTATACTTTTAGTCAACAAAAATAAAGTAAAATCACTTGAAATACTAAATTTTAAATAAAGTAGGCAGCAGGGATACGTTGCCAGAAAGTTAAAGATAATAAAGAATAGTTTACCAAACTTAATGTTTAATAGCAATAGCAAGTTAGGAAACAAACGACTTATTCTTTGCCGACTTTTTTGGAAACCATAAAAATTAGAAAGCGTGTGTCTAATACAAGAAGTTGGGAACATTTAATGTTTCCAACTTCTATTTAAAACACGCATAAAAAACAAAGACAAAACACAAACACAAAACACAAACACAAACAATGAAAAAAGGCTCAATAACTACTTTTTAAATCAGAGCAAAAAATAAACACTTTTTTTACAAACAAATCATGGTGATTTTAAAAATCACCATGATTTAACGACCACTAAAGGCCTAAAACTTAAGCCAGCTCCATTCACTTTTTAACTTAAAAAATGAATGGAGCAACAACCACAAAACACTAAAAATTGACCAGTTCTGCCCCCCAGCTTTTTTTTCAGTGAAAAATCAGCAACGAAGAATGAACAATGACGCCAAAACCACAAAATACAGACCGCTCTACCTCCGCTTTTTAACTTAAAAAGTGAATGGAGCAACAACCACAAAACACTAAAAATTGACCAGTTCTGCCCCCCAGCTTTTTTTTTCAGTGAAAAATCAGCAACGAAGAATGAACAATGACGCCAAAACCACAAAATACAGACTGCTCTATCCCCGCTTTTTAACTTAAAAAGTGAATGGAGCAACAACCACAAAACACTAAAAATTGACCAGTTCTACCCCCCAGCTTTTTTTTCAGTGAAAAATCAGCAACGAAGAATGAACAATGACGCCAAAACCACAAAATACAGACCGCTCTACCTCCGCTTTTTAACTTGAAAAGTGAATGGAGCAACAACCACAAAACACTAAAAATTGACCAGTTCTGCCCCCAGCTTTTTTTAATATTCTTCAAAACATCACCATCGACATCCTATATAAATTCAACAAGATTACCCTAAAATCTCTAAAAAAATTACGTGATGTTTGATTCTCACAGCTCCTTCTTTCGTTCTTTATGAAAGAGGGGGCTTTTTTAATTTAAGGAATGCGAATTAAATGAACTCAGACTCTTAAGAGGATGTTTTGCCGTCATTTTTAAAGTAAAAGAGGAGAACAAAACCGCTCTCTCAAGAATCTAACTTTATTTATTTCGCATTCCTAAAGATGATTACAATTGACAATATTTCTTAAAAACGCTTCAATCTTCCATTCTTTTACGCATCTTTCCCACCAAAATAAAAACGAATATGGAATCAGCGACACCTCGTCCTCCTTTGGGGCAATTAATCATCTACGCAATTGGTCAATTTGGCTGGGCATTGGCAAGTTTTAGTGCCATGAATTTATTGCTGTATTTTTACATGCCACCAGAAGCTGGAAAATCCGCAATTTTCCCCGCTTATATTTTTCAGGGTGCAATTTTAGGCATGGTGACGGTGGTTGGATTGATAAATTTCGGCGGTCGTTTTTTTGATAGTGTGACAGATCCGCTGATTGCCAATTGGTCAGATAACGCAACTTCTACATTTGGAAAACGACGAAAATTTATGGCAATTGCTGCAGTACCAGTTGCCTTATTTTCCTTCCTTATTTTTTATCCGTTGACGGAAGGAGTGAATGGCTTAAACATAGCTTGGCTCACTGGAACGATGCTTATTTTCTACTTTTTTCTGACCCTATATGTAGTACCTTATACTGCATTAATTAGTGAATTAGGACATCACCCAAAAGATAGAATGCTCATTAGTACGCTAATTTCTGTAGCCTTTGCGCTTGCATTGGTTGTTGGAAATGGTGCGTATGCTATTCCGAAACTATTGCCCCAAACGATGACATCGACGGAGAGTTTGCAGGCGACTGTTGGCATTTTTTCAACAGTCTCTTTATTTGCGCTGCTATGTCCTGTTTTCTTTTTAAATGAAAAGAAATATTGTTACCAAAAATCCAATTCTTTTGAAGTTTTAAAATCCATTAAATCAGTCTTTCAAAATACCGCTTTCCGTTATTTTCTCTGGTCAGATTTATTTTACTGGATTGCGCTGACCTTTATCCAATTGGGCGTTGGCTTTTATGTGGTCACCTTATTTGGTTTTGAAAAAGAGGTCGGGACCTTGTTTTCAGCAGTTGGTTTTGGCGTCAGCTTCTTGTTGTACATTCCGGTTAATTTCTTAGTCAAAAAATATGGTAAAAAACGGATTTTATCCTCGGCATTTTGGGGATTTGCTTTGACCTTTTTACTCACTTTTCTAACGCCTTATTTAGCAATGGACAAATGGGCTTTATTTTACCTGATTGCGGTTTGTTCGGGTTATCCATTGGCTTGTTTTGGCATCATTCCCAACGTCATTATTGCCGATACGGTTTATGCAGATGAGCAAAAAACAGGGGTACAGCAGGCAGGAATGTTCTATGGTGTCCGTAATTTTATGATGAAAATGGGCATTTCGCTTGCCAATCTAATTTTTCCTTCTTTATTGTTATTTGGTAAAAGTACCGACAACCCTCTAGGCGTGCAGATAACAGCAGCGGCGGCGGTGGTATTTTGCTTGATAGGATGGGGATTTTTCAGAAAATATGACGTAAAAGATTAAGTTGTTTCAGAATCTCAATGCTTTAACTCACCAAAGTATTGATTTTTCCTATCTTTGCCATCCTTTCCAAAATTTACCACTAACCACCACACAAAACAACAAAATATGAAAAGGAAAAATATCGTAGCAGGCAACTGGAAAATGAATAAAACCTACGAAGACGGAGGTGCACTTGCTCAAAGTATCATCAATAAGATAGGATTAACTCAAACAGTTGTTGTCCTTGGAACACCTTATATTCACTTGAAAAATGTGAGTAAATCCTTGACCGGAATCTCCAATGTTCATTTAGCAGCACAGAATTGTCACCAAGAAGAAAGCGGTGCCTATACTGGTGAGATTTCAGCAAGTATGCTACAATCTGTTGGTGTAGATTACGTAATTTTAGGACACTCAGAACGACGAGAATACTTTGGAGAAGCCGGAGAATTATTAGCTAAAAAAGTCGATATTGTTTTGTCAAAAGGCATGATTCCAATGTTTTGCTGTGGCGAAAAATTAGATGTTCGAGAAAAGAATGGACAAGAAGAATTAGTCGGCAAACAAATTAAAGATGCTCTTTTTCACTTGTCTGCGGAAGAATTTTCTAAAATCGTTGTTGCGTACGAACCTGTGTGGGCAATCGGTACAGGCGTAACCGCATCACCTGCTCAAGCGCAAGAAATGCACGCTTTTATCCGCAAAACTATCGCTACCCAATACGGTGAAGATATCGCAGAAGGTACATCAATTTTATACGGTGGCAGTGTCAAACCTGGCAACGCAAAAGAGTTATTTGCCAACCCTGATGTGGACGGTGGCTTGGTCGGTGGCGCATCTTTAAAGGCAGATGATTTTGTAGCTATTGTCAACGCTTTTTAAAGGGTTAAGCCTTAGGGATTAGTGGTTAGTGGTTAGTGGTTAGTGGTTAATTACACACATTAACCATTAATCCCTAATCATTACATTAGCGAAAATTTTTCCAGACAACACCCAAGTTTACTCGATTCGCTTTTCCAATATTCTTTCCAGAAAGAAATTTTGCACCACCTACAAATACGCCGAAATGTGGTGTAATTCCGTAATAAATGGTTCCACCTATTTTTAAAAATTGCGACCCTTCGCCTGCCGTAATGGACTGATTGATACCGCTATTAAAGGTGTGAAAAAAGTCTAACCACGCATCAAAATACAACTTTCGACCGCCCCAACCTGCTTTGAAAACCACTGGAATCCCCAACTTCGCAATCGGCACAAATCGAAATTCCATGCCACTCTGCAAATGCACAAACCAACCTTGATTCGACTGATATTGCATCAAATACCGCAACAAAAAACTGACCGCCTTCTCCCCTATCGGATTCTCTGCATTGATATCGTAATCCCCTATTGGAAAACTGAATCCAATGCCCGTTATTTTAGACAATTTGCCATGTGAATATTCTTTGGCTTCGTTTCGAAATTTTATCGCCAAAATCGCATCCTGCAAACTTTTTTCATCCAAAGTCCAAACATAAGGCACCGACACAATCAAATTAAATCGACTGCCCAAGCCATGCGCAACGTAAAAACTCGCTGTTTTTGTGGTCAATTCTCTATCTTGCAACTCGCTACCGAACCAGTATTGCGTATATTTTTCATACGCGTAGGTCAAGGCTATATCTGTTTCATTTTTGCCTCTCATGTAGCCGTCAATTGGCCCCTGAGCAAAAACCATTTCAGGAAAAATAAGAAGGAGTGAAAGTAAATACTTCATATTGTAAATATCAAGGAAGTTTGAGGGATGTAAAGACCAAAATAAACGTTGCTAAATGACGGACTTATTCTTTCACCGTTACTTAAAATCATTTATTTATTATCTCTGCAAAACTACTTTATCAACCAAAACAGTCTCTCCATTTTGACTTAGTTTCACAAAATACAAACCCGCCCTCCAATTGGTTGTGCTCACTGACCACTGATTGATATTATTTGTCTCGGCCGTTTCAAAAATAGTACGTCCGAGCGCATCTTGAATCGTTATTTTGAAAGGAATATTTAAAGTAGTTTTTAAATCTATTGCTAAATAGTTAGAAAATGGGTTTGGAAACGAAAGCAACTCAACCAATTGATTGTCAAAAACTTCCGAAATAGCAACAGGTTCATTAGAGGCTTCAGGCGTAGGCGTTACGTTTTGAAAAATACCCGTTCCATCTGGCAATCGACCGAAGGCTGCATCTTCTGCTTGCTCGCCAAAATTAATACCATCAATCATGGCAAAATTCTCATTTTCCGTATCAAAGATACCGATAAATTCACCGCCTGCGCTGAGCTTAAAACTCGTATGCATTTCCCCTTGTTCATCATCATCATCTGCCCAAAAAAGCAAGAATTCACCCGACTGAATCGTCACTTCTGGCAATGCCCATTTATTGGGTTCATTTTCATTATCTGACAAATATTTATCGCCCAAAAATACAGGGTCAGCACCATAATTGTACAATTCTATCCAGTCGTCAAATTCGCCCACTTCATCCGCAATCGTTGTTCCATTGCTCGCCATCAATTCATTAATCGCCACCGAAACCGTCGCATTGCCAATCACCAAATTTTCAAAATCACACCGAGGTTGCCGACTTTCCTGTTGTGCATCATCCATCGCCGTCACAAAATAATGCAACTCCTCCCCTGCTGTCAAGCCTAAAATCGTAAAGGCATAAATTCCGTCATTTGCTAATATATCGTTATGTTCCCCATCATCAAACATTTGAAAACAATTTATAATCCCTTGATTACCAATTTTATAACACAATTCTACGTCATTAATTTGACTATCATCCTCTACTTCCGCCAATATCAAAACAGGCTCATTTTCCGAAGGCTTATTGTCTGTAATTTTAGAAATTAATGGCGAAATACCTACCATTTCCAACTGCATTTGCGCATTCAAACGACGGTAAGTAATAAACTGTTTTAAACCATAAGGTGTGTGAAAATAATCCAATTCCGTCGCAAAAGATTCCTCCCATTCTGCAAAAGAGAAGCCATAATCATAGGTTCGATAAAGGTCATTTTCTGCTGACTCGCTGAGCATATTTTGCAAATTATCTAAGTAGGGATTAACGTTGTTTTCTGTAAAGATTTCGGTCAAAAAATAGTCCATATAATAAGTAAAAATCGCACGGTATTCCTCCTGTTCAATAAGTCGCCAATACAGTGGACGAGCTTCTCCATGTTTACCCCAATCGTAGATATCTCGCGTTCCCCAATCCTTTTGAAACCAATCAATTCCAAAGGTATTGTCAACATCATAAGGAAGGTATTCAAAGCGGTTAGTTGCTTGATTGTGATAGAGATAGAAATTGTTTTTATTATAAAGTGGCCCATCCCAATTGGCGGTTAAAACATCAAATGCCATCGCTTTCAGATAATCCTGCACATTGAAAATTTGCTCCAATTCACACGCAAAGTCTGCCTCGTTTGTATTGTTTAAAACATCAATAAAATGCGCCAAATCTGAATAGTCATCTTCGGTTTCATTCGTCCGTAATTGATACGCCCGCCGTCCCCAAAATTCTTCTTTATACAACGCTGAATTCGCTCCTTTATAATCTAAATCCGCCGGATAAATACACTTGTATAAATTGCCCCCCTTATTTCCAAATCGGTGCTGCACAAACTCTTCATCTATGTGTTCAACGTTCAAATAGAGCCCCCGATATTCCTCATTGATGTACAGTTCCACATGATTTGCACGAGTTGCAATGATCCCCATTTGTCGAGCCAAATCCCAACCCATTTTTGACCGCACAATCGACGGGTCGTTGTGTTCCCCATTTAGATTTAATTTTTCCAAACCTTTGTATTTTCGCCCTGATTCATAGGTATTGAAAGAAATTTTAAAGGACTTTTTTTCCGCAGTCCGTGAGGTATTTCCGCGCAAACGAAAACCAATATTATTGATTGTATCTGCCCCATTTCCATTGTCAAAAATGCAGGTGGCATGCCAGTGATAATTGCTTTGTTCATTCCCAGATTCGAGCATAATCGCCAGAGAATCAACGGGTAGAAATACCTCGACTCGTGGAATTATATCATCACGGAAGACGTCGCCGTTTGCAGGGAATGGGGTTTGAGCAAAGGTAGAATTTAGAGAAAGTAATAAAATTGTTAGGAATATGTTTTTCATAAACTGTGTTTTAAGTCAAACGAATTTAATAAATTGAGCCATAATGCACTGTAATTCTTTCTTCTAAAAAACAAGCATAATGACCCAAGTTATTGAATCGTCTTAGGCAATTACAATTAATAAATTGGATGTTTTAAGCTGGCCATTTTTCATTCTAAGAGATTTTAAAAAATTAAGCATAGTTGCCATTATGGTCCATTTTTTAGGATTTCTTAGAATGGAAAAGGGCAGCATAAAATGTTTAATTTATTAGTTGTTATTGCCTTAGGAATGTGAATTAAATAAACGCAGACTCTTGAGAAGATATTTTGCCCTCATTTTTCACTTTAAAAATGCTCATTATATCAACATAAATCGCACTTTCAAAACAAAAACTAAGAACAAAACCGCTCTCTAAAGAATCTAACTTTGTTTATTTCGCATTCCTTACTACGCATTGGCGATAACAATCATCTCATTCTGAGAATGTAGGCAGTCCTTGTAGAAGTTAACCATACTTTTTAAATAAAGATACAATTCATCAACAATTCGGTCATCAAGTAACATCACCAATTCTTCTTTTATTTCTTGATTCAGATTTTCAAAATAGGTGCTCACGCCCTCTTTTTATCTAAAGAATTCGTGGTAAGAAATTCTACCGTTTTTTCAACATCTTGTTGATTCAAATAGCCAACTATTTGATAGCCCTCTGCCTCATTATCTTTTTGCTGAATGGACTGAAAATACTCCGAATTTCCATATACTCCAAATGTTCTGACGTCCGTTTCCATTGGTAATATATCTGTTGAATTACTAAGGAAAACGGCTAAATCGTGGTACAATTTATACAAATCAATGGCTTTAGAAGTCGCATCCACTTCAATGTGAATTTCACTTTCATTGACCATAGATTTTACAGCGTATAGGTGCACGCCCGTATTTCCAAAATATTGGGGTTGATTTTCGCTAACTTTAATGTGAATCATTGACCAGAAATTTCTCCAAAGATAAACTTCTTTTCAAAAATCTCCCCTCATTTTCCATTATTTCCTATCAAAACCCTTTAATTTGCGCCTAAAAAAACGATTAATGCTTAAAAATAAAATAAAAACCCTCGCCCAAAATTATCACGCTGAAATCATTGATATTCGTCGCTATTTACATCAACATCCAGAACTTTCTTACGAAGAAGTAGAGACAGGAAAATACATCGCGAAAACCCTAAAAGATTTCGGGATTGAACACGAACACGGTTGGGCAGAAAATGGCGTAGTCGGCTATATCAAAGGTAAAAATCCTGATAAAAAAGTGATTGCGCTGCGCGCTGATTTTGACGCATTGCCAATAGAAGAAGCCAACGATGTGCCTTATAAATCTAAAAATAAAGGCGTCATGCACGCTTGCGGACACGATGTACATACTTCCTCTTTATTGGGTGTAGCAAAGATTTTAAATGAATTAAAATCGGAATTTGAAGGAACAATTAAGCTCATTTTTCAACCTGCGGAAGAAAAAATGCCGGGTGGTGCCTCCATTTTAATTAAAGAAGGGGTCCTGGAAAATCCGCGCCCGACGAGCATTTTTGGACAGCATGTTCACCCACCATTAGCAGCGGGAAAAATTGGTCTCCGACCAGGCATGTATATGGCCTCTGCCGATGAGTTGTACGTCACCGTCACGGGACGCGGTGGACATGGTGCATTGCCGCAAGATTGTATCGACCCGATTGTGATTACCGCGCAAATTATTACCGCTTTGCAAACCGTCGTAAGTCGTTCTGCTAACCCAACTACCCCTTCAGTGCTGACTTTTGGCAAAATAAATTCCACAGGCGGCGCAACTAATGTCATTCCGAATGAGGTCAAACTAATGGGAACTTTCCGTACTATGAACGAAGAATGGCGCGCCAAAGCCAAGTTAAAAATGAAGAAAATTGCCGAAAGTATCGCCGAAGGGATGGGCGGTAAATGTGATTTCAACATTGTTGATGGCTATCCATTTTTGGTGAATGATGAAGCGTTAACGCGCAATACCAAACAATGGGCAATTGAGTTTTTAGGCGCAGAAAATGTCGTCGATTTACCAATTAGAATGACTGCCGAAGATTTCTCTTATTATTCACAAAAAATGCCTGCCTGCTTTTACCGCCTCGGTACGGGGAATGTCGAAAGAGGCATTACGTCGTCCGTTCACACCAATACCTTTGACATTGATGAATCGGCATTAGAGTTGAGTACTGGATTGATGAGTTGGTTGGCGATTCAGGAGTTGGGGCAGTGATTTTATCAAAATCATTTGTTTTTATTTTTATGTAAATTACATCGTAAAATCATTTTCTATAAAAAAAAATCATCATGCATCCAATTTTCAGAAATGTCTTGGCGATAATCGCTGGTGTAATCGTCGGAGGAGTTGTCAATATGGGACTTATCAGCATTAGTGGGTCTATTGTTCCTTTGCCTAAAGGCGTTGACCCAAGCAGTGTCGAGAGCATTGCCGAAAACTTACATTTATACCAAGCCAAACATTTCATCATGCCCTTTCTCGCTCATGCTTTGGGAACGTTGGCAGGTGCCTTTGTTGCTGCGTCCATCGTCGTCAATAATAACAGGATGTTCGGAGTTGTGATTGGAGTTTTCTTCCTCGTTGGTGGTGTTATGGCCTGTCTGGTGATTCCTGCACCGACTTGGTTTATTGTCTTGGACTTGATAATGGCGTACATTCCGATGGGTTATTTAGGTGGAAAATTGGCGAGTGGGAAGAGCGATTGATTCATAAAAGTAGGCGTTACTTTTGAAAGTAACGCCTACTTTGAACACTTTGAAAAATCGTTTTTAAAACTTCAAATTATACCATCTCTTACTCTTCAAATACCAAATAGTCGCTCCTAAAATCAATCCCCAATAGACCAATTCCGCAGTCCAAGCCCCAAATAATCCTGATTCAAAATACTTGATGGCAAGGTTCAAATAAACTAAATAAATGGCGACAACGACGATTTGCATTTTCAATCCAACATAAGTCGCGCCCGTGCCCGTGAGTCCATTAAAATAAGTGCCACCAAAGCAAAACAAGACTAAAATTGGAATTAATAATAACAACATCGGCTGAGCATCTTGTATTAATTCCCATAAGTAAGACTTCGTTTCCGTATTCAACATTTCCGCGCTTGGGGGATTAAAATAGGCGTAAATTTCAGGGAAAAGAATAAAAGGCAAGGCAATAAACAAGGTCACATACGTACAAACTTTCGCCGTTTTATAAATAATTGGTATCACCGCTTGTCGCCGTCTTTGACCAATAAAATTACTCACCAAAGTATTCACGCCCGATGCAAATCCCCAACAAGGAATCGACAACGCCATATAAGTATAGCGCACAAGATTATTAATTGCTAATGCACGTTGTCCTAAATTTTCAACAATCGAATAAAAAACAAAGCCACTTCCCAAGCCCACAATCGCCTGCGCAACTGCCGGCGCACCGATGTAAAACTGGTCTTTTATTAGCTTAAAATCTATATTCGGAACCTTGAAAATTTGGTATGAATGCGCTTTTTTATCGAAAATAAGATAAAGTATAAATCCAATAAAGGCCACTCCTTCCGCAATCGTACTTGCCAAACCTGCGCCTGCAATACCCATTTCTGGAAAGCCCCACTTACCGAAAATCAGGGCATAATTCAATATAAAATTCACCACGGCCAATACCAAAGTATCAACGATAATAAACATCGGACGCGCCACTCCTGTGTACAAAGCCACAAATGCCACTCCGATATAACTAAAAAACACGCCCAGCGAGCGATAATTCAGATATTCCAGACTTTTTTGATGAATCAAATAATTTTCTTGTTCGAGCAACAAGGAGAAAAACCAATCGCAACCAAACCGCATAAACGCAAACATCACCAAGGCCAACCCCAACTCAAAATACAGCATCGCATAAAACGACCGACCCACTTCTTCTTTCTTCCCTTCGCCCATCCGTCGCGCAATAATCGTCTGTCCACCCCGCGAAAAACCAAAGCCAATTGCCGCTACAATCAAATAAAATTGTCCAACAAAACCAATAGTCGCGAAGTCCGTTTCGCTATTCACAAATAGAAAAGCCCCGTCGGTACAAGCAATCAAAATTTGCACCGCGCTCCCCAACATAATCGGGGTGGAAATAGAAAGAATTTGTTTATATGAGGTATTTAATTTCATAAAGGCGGCAAAGGTAAGAAAAAACGGTAAACGGCGGACGGTTGACGAATCAAGGTGCACGGAGATGCGAACAGTTGATTAATTCACAGATATATTTAATCTTGATAGCACATTTTTTTTGATAAAAAAGTACCCAACCTATTTAACATCCATTTAAATCCGTCCAATCCGTGATGCAATCCTGTCTAATTGCAAATTAATCCTTCGCTTTCGACCGCTCATTTCCAATAATATCCTTCAACTGTTCCACACCCACTCGACTCGCAATAATCTTCTTATTTTTATCCAATAAATATACTTTTGGCATCGATACTCCATAAAATTTCTGCAAAGCTCGCGCCTTTAAATATGGGTCAGCTGTCGTCAACCAAGTCGGCTGTTTCGCTTGAATATCCTTTTTCGCTTTATCTAATTCCTTATGCGTTGCAGAAGTTATCGCGAAAACTTCAACGCCTTTCTCCTTATATTCTGCATAAAACTCCTTCATCTCTTCCGTCGTTTTTTTACAAGCAGGACAACCTGGTTTCCAAAGAAAAACGACCGTAAAATCAGCTTCAATGTCATAAAGAGAAATCATATTTTTCGTCCAATCATCCAACTCATAATCATAGAGTTGCGTACTCACATTCGGCGCTTGATTGCCAATTAAAACCCCACGAATCATGTAGGCGTCATCGCAAATTTTCTTCTTGCCATCTTCATCCATCCAGTCCGCAACAGGATTTGCACCGCAGTAATATTTATAGGCCAGGTGAACAAAGACTTCATCCAAACCAACGATTTGCGGACG
>JBLHWU010000059.1:0-29352 GCA_047629355.1 Saprospiraceae bacterium
GGGAATTTTGAGGGACAAGAAAGGGCTTGAAAGCCCTTTCTTGTCCCTCAAAATTCCCAACGCGAAACAATACCGAACGCAGAATTATAGGCAATAAAATCTAGGTGGTTTATTGGGTGGTTTCAAAGTCAATAAATGGAAAGGCGGTGAGGTTGTTATTTTAGTAACGGTGAAAGAATAAGTTCCCCAACTATCCTCGTTTATTTTGGTCTTAGTTTTTGCTTTTGAAATAGGAGTTATCTATACATAATGACTGTTTCAAAAGTAAAAAATAAGGGCAAAAGAAATACAGGAGAGTTGGGGAAGTTATTTTTTCATCGTTACTTAGAAAGTATTTAGATTAAAATCACTATAATTTCAGCCTCACAAAAAATGGACATCAAGCAACCCTGATGTCCATTTTTCATTCCTAAAATCCAAATCTCGCTGCTACCGTATCAAAGTCGTATGACCTCTCAATACCTCCGTTCTTCCATCCACATACACTACTTCAACCACCCAAACGTAGACACCAGACATCAACGCTTCGCCAGCAAAAGTGCCATCCCAGCCGACACTCGTATCATTGATTCCAAAATTATTCGCTTCATAAACTTGTTCGCCCCAGCGGTCAAATACTTGGAAACTCGAAATTTCATCAACTAATCTTGAACGACCATGTACATGTAATCCTTGATTCAGCGCATCATTTCCATCAGGAGAAAAACCTGTTGGTACAACGACTGCACGCGGGGTATCCAAAAAGACAACAATCGCATCTTCCGCTTCACAACCATTTTCATCAATTACTGTAATGGTAAAAGTCGTTGGATTGAAAATTCGAATGGTACTTCCCGACTCATTTGGAGTGGCTAGGAAAGCCATTGAATCGGATTTAGTCCATTGATACATCAAGTTACTGCCTGGAATTGCACCTGTAATTTCAGTATCAAGGAAAGCATCCAAGTCGTATTCTAAATTAATATTTGTTCCTAAGTCAATCGTCAGTTCTGCTGGTTCGCCAATGGTAATGCCATTTTTCACAAACAAACAACCCCGACTATCCTTGACAGTTACGACCTGACCACCCGCAGGCAAAGCAATCAAAGTTGAGGAGCCAAAGAAATTTTCGCCATCCAAACTATATGTGTATGGCGCAGTGCCCCCTTCTGGAAACATAAAAATTTGTCCGTTTCGGTCACCAAAACAAGTGACATCTTCCACATCATGCTGTGCCGTCAATGGTTGGTCAGGCTGCGGAATCATTGTCGCCGCTTCCAGTTCACAACCAAAAGAATCCGTAATTGTTACTTGCTGCTCGCCACCGAAAAGACTTGTTGCTTCTTCCGTGGTTTGACCATCTTGCCAAACGTAATTATAAGGTGCTTGACCACCTGCTACATTCGCAATTGCTGTTCCATTCGCTTCGCCGTTACAAATAACTGGCGTGCTGTTGAAATCAACCGATATCGGCGTTGGGTTGGTCAATTCGACATCTGTAGTGGTAAAACAACCGTTGGCATCCGTTACGGTCGCAATGTACATACCTGCTGGCAACTCACTCGCAACTGCGGTACTTTGTTCAGCTGCATTCGCGCCCCACTGGAATGAATACGGTGCTGTTCCACCATCTCCCGCAGCAATTACTACTCCATCGTCACCTTGCGCACAACTTACAATCGCTTGAATCGCAGCAGATGCACCAATTTCGGCTGGATTGATAATCGTAATGTCGTTGGTAGCAATACAGCCTAAAGCGTCCGTGACGGTTACGCCGTAATTTTGTCCACCGGTCAAATCATCAATTGAAGTTGTAGATTGACCGCTTGCGCTCCAATTGATATCAAAATCAGCAATATTCGCAGAGGTTACACCATAAGTTACTTGAGCAATTGCTGCCGTACCATCCGCACCATTGAAGCAATCCGCACCTGTTTGCGTTAAGCTAAAACTCAACTCTTCTTGCTGAACTATCTCTACGGATTCCATCGAAGAACAGCCATTTTGATCGGTTACAGTCACTGTGTAATTTCCAGCATTCAAAGTATTGGCATTTGCCGTATTTGAACCACTACTCCATTCATAACTATAATTTCCAGCACCGCCAATCGCATTAACGATAGCTGCTCCGTCGGTTGTATTGAAACAAATCATATCTGTAGTAGGAATACTCAATTCAACACCCGTTGCAGGTTGGTTAATGGTCATTGCCAAAACTTGGCTACAACCTTGGTCATCTTGGAAAGACACTTCGTAATCTCCTGTTTCTAAATCAACAGGGTCTTGTCCAGTAAAAGTATAACCGTTCGGTCCAGTCCAATTGTAAGTAAAATTGCCCATTCCGCCCATCACTTCCAAGTCAATGCTACCATCGTTACCTCCAAAACAGTTGACATCTTCAGAAGAAAGGCTGGATTGAATTTCATCAGAATCCGCAATTTCGACCGTAATCGCTGCGGTACAATTATTTTCATCTTCAACAGTCGCCACATAAGTACCTGCTGGTAATTGGTCTAAGTCTTCGTCATTTGAACCAATGTCCCAACTCACGGAAATCATCCCTGAACCACCTTCAATCGTCAAATTAATCGTGCCATCTGTGCCGCCATTACAACCTGCCGTTGTCGTTGCAGTACTTAAAACAATCGCTGCTGGTTCGTTGACATCCATACAATTTGTGACACTACATCCATTGCCGTCCGTGACGGTAACGCAGTAATTATCAGCAGTTAGGCTACTGATATTTTGTGTAACAGACAGGTTACTCCATTCGTAAGTATAGTTGCCATCGCCACCCATTGCTTCTGCCATGACTTCACCATCTGTGCCCGTATTACAGTTCACATCAACTGGAGTCATCATTAAGCTCATTTCTTCTGGCTGCGTAATTTGTACAGAGTCAATTTGAACACAGCCATTCGCATCTTCTACCAAAACAGGATAAGTCCCTGCTGCTAAATTTGACAAATCTGCCGTATTTTGACCAAGAACCCAATCGTAAGTATATGCTCCAGCCATGTCTGGTGTACCACCCATTGCCGTAACAATTGCTATTCCGTTATCACTTTCAAAACAATCTAAATTAGTTCCCGCTAAGGAAATTTCTAACTCCGTTGGTTGATTGACGGTGATTAAAGCTATTTCAGAACAGCCATTCACATCGGTAATTTCTACCGTATAAATACCTGCCGCCAAGCTTGTCGCTATATCAGTTGCTTGATTGTTAGCTGTAACATCCCATGCGTAGGTAAAGTCGCCTGTTCCGCCCATTGGAGCGATGGTTGCGGTTCCGTCATTTCCATCAAAACAATTGACTAAAGTCGAATCGGTCGTGAAAGAAATTGCCGTAGGTTCTGGTAAATCATAATCTGCTGTTGCGGTACAGCCTTCTGCATCTGTGATGATAACTGTTTGCATTCCAACGGCTAACCCAGTTGCTACAGAATCAACTTGCGCGCCATTCCAATCAAACGTATAAGGATAACTTCCGCCCATCAAGACAGCAGATAAACTACCATCCGCAATAGCATTACAGCTAATTTCACTAACTAAATCTATCGAAACCGCTAAAGTATCAGGTTCTGTAATCATTAATTGTACGACGTTGCTACAATTGAGATTGTCTGTCACCGCTATTTCATAAAGTCCAGCTTCTAAGCCCATAAAAACACCCGTCGCATTGCTTTGACTACCAACGGTAAACGTATAGCCACCGCCACCACTTCCACCCATTGCAGAAACAGTTAAGGTACCATCATTGCCACCATTACAACCTACTACCGTAAAATTATCAACCATCAAATCAGGCGCATTACAATCTGGCGTCCAGCAAATAACCTGTCCTTCATCTCCATCACACTCGCCGATTCCACGTACCAAGAAGGTGATGGTATCACTCAATGTCAAGCCACTTGCCAAGTGTTCCAAACTACCATTTGGTGCCATCCAAGGCCCGCCGTCTATACTTACTTCGTAATTGTTAGAACCTGGCACATCATCCCATTCAAAATTGATACTATTATTAGTGATGGTCGAACAAAATACATTCGGCGCATCCAAAACGTCTTTTACTTCAATGGTAATGGAGTCATAAACTTCACAACCATAAGTATCGAATGCCGTCAAAAAGTAAGTCGTTGTTACCTCAGGTGTCGCCACTGGGTCTGGGCATTCGTCGCAGCTCAAACCAAGGGATGGTTCCCAACGATATTCGATTTGATACAAAGGTTTAAAGGTAATTGTCCAATCGTCAATGGTTCCAAAAAACCCTTGTGAATCATCAATAACCAATAATTGCCAAACGCCATTCGTCGGACTTTCATCATTTGGCCAAAGGTCAGACCAAACGCCTTCAATCGCAAAATCTCCAATAAACCCAGATTGCTCACTTGCGGCACAGTCATAGCCCAATGGCACAATGTCTTGCAAATTAGTCGTTGCGCCCGGCACAAAACAAGTATTATAATAATTGTCACAATCCTGTCCATTATCGGTACTCAATTCAATAAATTGACCACCTGGACTGAATAAAAACAAATCTAAATCATCTAAAAATTTATGCGTGATGTTGATACAAACCGATTCTATGACGCCATCTTGTAAATAAACAGGCTGTACACCAAAGACCAAATTATCTGAATAAACAGGAATATTCGGTGCATTTGGTATTTCATAATCCGTTTCATTCGTAAATGATGGCGGCACTGGCAGTGGAATCGGTAATGTACCGTCCAATTGTACAGAATCTCCTCGACAAATCAAGGTATCTGGTCCCAGATTAGGAGATAAAATTTCATTGTCTCTAATAAATATATAGAAGGTATCTCGATTACAAACATCTCGCTGTACGTCAATTCCAATACTTTCCACCCCTTCATCCAAGTCGTCAGGAATCGCGACAATTGATATAGTCACCGCCGTATCTCCTGCTGCGATGAACAAATCCAATGGAATTGTTTCGTAATCTACACCGTTAATTGCTGTTCCAAAAATGGTATAATCAATAAAGAAATCTTCCTCTGCTGGATTCGGTAATTCAAAGGTCAAAACCCCATCCGAACAACTTTCCGTAATCGTTCCATCCAAACTCACCGTCGCTGCCGTTACATCCAATGTACCCGTTCCAAAACTTTTTGCTTCCAAAAACACGCCTGAATCAAATACATTATCCCCACCATCTCCAATTACCAGTTTAATCGTATATTCTTCACAAGGCGTAACAATTGCTTGCGCCACAAAAACGTCTAGCACACCATCATAAACAGGTTGTAAAGCAGTACCATTATTATCATTATAGTATTCCTCAAATTCTGGTGGACAACCTGCACCATTAACAGGGTGCACGTTACTAATTGCCACTGGTGTATTGGTTCCAGGTACCAATGCAATGTTTTCACCATTATTAGAAAGCGGTCCATTTATACCAGGTCCACTAATAAAAAATCCAAAAACATCATTAAAATTAGAGCAGGCCCACTCTGGATACTCTTCTGAAGCAAAAACATATTTAAACTGTAAAGTATCTGAAGTGGGAATAAAGGTAATCGAATAGCGAGCAACATCATTGGTCGCACTTGTCACTGCAATCGCAGACAAATCAGCGTCTTGCACAGCACTATTCATATCACTTGATGCAAAACCGTTCCCAACGCCATCAATACCAAATGGTCCAGCGAGTCCTTGATTACATGCTCGCCCTGTGGACATGATAATACCCCGTTGAATACCAATTTCATCCAATCCATGGTTAAAAAAACCAACAGCTGCAGGGTCTCCGTCAAATGTAATATTGGTTACTTCAACTCCGTCGCCTAAGAATATCTGCTCAATCAAATTCTCGGGTGTATACGGAAAGGTTGCCCCGTCAGTACATTCCATGAGTCCTAAATCTTGCGCTAAAATAGTACTGGATGCGCCCAAAAATAGCACACTCCATAAAACTGCCTTTTTTAAATAAAAAAGTTTCGCCATGAGGGAAAAGGTTTGTAACGTCTGGATGTCTCAAAATGAAATAGGTGAGAATTGGCTACCATCTCATTTTTTAAAACATCCTTTAGGTTTAGAAATATGTAAGTAAAAACAATTTAAAATCTACTGAATGAATCCAGTCAATGCTTTACGCTAATTTATTTGTGTCTATCTTCTAAATATTAAATCTTCTGTTGTTTGGAAAATCAAATATAAGACGTTCTAAAAAGAAAAAAGCATATCCGCCAAAAATTAAAGGAATATGCCTGTTAAGCTACAGTTTTCCCGCACATTTCCACCATTTTTTCGGTTTAATCTAAAAAAAGAGGTCATCCGTCTGGTTTCAGTTACTTTTGTCCCTGTTCATATTTTCTGTAGCGGCGATTTTAGTCGCCAAGCTACTAAACAAAACACAAGGAAGCTTGGCGGCTAAAGTCGCCGCTACAAATATTCTAAACTTACTACTTAAATAAAACCTTCATGGGACAATTTTTTAAATTTTTATTCGCATCCTGCCTCGGTACTATTTTAGCTGGCTTGGTGCTAAGTTTCGTCGCCTTTTCAGTAGTCGGCGGCATAGTTGCTTCAGCTGAAGATGTCGCCCCAGTCAGTTCGAACTCTGTTTTGGAATTCAAATTCAACCAACCCATTCCCGAACGAACCAACAACCTAGAGATGAACCCATTTGACTTAAAAAATCAGCATATATTGGGTTTACAGGATTATATCACCAGCATCGAACGCGCTAAAACGGACGATGACATCAAAGGTATTTTCCTAAATCTAGAATTTGGTGGAACAGGCTTGGCAACCGCTAATGCTTTACGAGATGCCTTAGTTGATTTCAAAGAAAGCGGTAAATTTATCATTGCTTATTCTAAATATTATACTCAAGGGGCTTATTATTTAGGGTCTGTTGCGGATAAAGTTTACATCAATCCAGTTGGAAATTTAGACTTGCACGGCTTGTCAGCAATGACGCCTTTTTATAAAAAAATGTTGGATAAAGTCGGTGTTGAAATGAAAGTTTTCTACGCTGGAAAATTCAAAAGTGCGACTGAACCTTTCCGTCGTTACGAAATGAGCGATGAAAGTAAAATGCAATTGCGCGCCTTTTTAGACCCAGCGTTCAATGACTTTTTGCAAGACATTGGGACTTCTCGTGGCAAAACCCTCACTGAATTGCGGTCAATAGCTGACGACTTGAAAATCCGTACGGCTGAAGATGCCGTTAAATACGGCTTGGTTGATAAAATCGCTTATTTTGATGAAATTCAAGCGGAAATGCGCGAACGGATTGGCTTGGAAGATAAAGATAAAGTACCCGGAATTAATTTTGCGGACTATCATAAAGCGACCAAACCAAGCTTGGATTTGTCCATTAAAAATAAAATTGCCGTCGTTTATGCGGAAGGTGCCATCAATATGGGCGAAGGTGACCCAGGTTCCACTGGCGATGAAAAATATGTAAAAATCTTACAAAAATTACGCAAAGATGATAACATTAAAGCTATCGTGATGCGGGTAAATTCTCCAGGTGGTAGCCCTGTGGCTTCCGAGAATATCTGGCGAGAATTGGAATTGGCAAAAGAAGCAGGTAAAAAAGTTGTCGTTTCAATGGGTGATTATGCAGCATCTGGCGGTTATTATATTGCTTGTGGTGCAAATAAAATTTACGCAGAAGACAATACTTTAACGGGTTCTATTGGCGTATTCATGATGATTCCAAATACGCACGAATTGATGGCGGAAAAAATTGGAATGACCTTCGATACGGTTAAAACGACGCGTAATTCGCAAGGTTTGAACACTTATTTTGATATGAGTCAAGCAGAAAAAGACTTTTTGAATGGCAATATCCAAAGTACATATGCCTTGTTTAAAAAACGAGTAGCAGACGGTAGAGGCATGACGGTAGAGGCTGTGGAAGAAGTAGCGCAAGGTCGAGTTTGGTCAGGTACGGATGGTAAGCGTGTTGGTTTGGTCGATGAGTTGGGTGGCTTGGATGATGCAATTGCGGAAGCCGCTAACTTGGCTGGTTTGGAAGAATATCGAACGACGGAATATCCTCGGGTGAAAGAACCTTTGCAGAAATTCTTAGAAGAGTTTACGGGCGAAGATAAAGCGATTACACATAAGATTTTGCAGCAGGAAATGGGCACATTTTATCCGCATTACAAACGGGTGAAAGAAATGATGTCGATGAAAGGCGTGCAAGCGATTTTGCCAGTAATGGTGGAATTGAAATAAGCTATTTTGATTTTATGTAATAATAATGCGCTTGAAGGTTTTAACTTTCAAGCGCATTTTTTATGATAATCTGATTTTACTTAACTACGAAGTAGTTGAATATGAATAACCTCGGATGGAATCCAAGGAATAACGAAAAACGTGTCGCAACTCTGAAAGAGTTGAACCTTACAAGTGAGAGTTCAACTCCTTCAGAGTTGCGACACATTTCTTCACTTTCCGCAGATTGCAGCTGCGGTTATACATATTCAATCTCTTCGAGATTACAACGCAATAAAAATATGAATTAGAATTTAAAGATTTCTCTCAGAATGAACTACCCCGCCGCAAGCGAACAGAGTATCACTCCCACAAAAACGCTACTCTGAGCTTACTTTTCGATACAAGCATTCGGGGAATCCTCTCAAATTAAAACACAACCAACTCTTCCCCTACCCTTTCCTCATTAATTTTCAAAACATAAACGCCAACTGGCAACCCATTTACAGAAAAACTAATTTCCTCCAATTTTTCAAAATCAAACTCCGCCACGCTTTGTCCTAAAAGATTAAAAACAGCCACTTTTTCTATCAAAATATCGGCTGAATGAATGCGCACAAAATCATGCGTCGGATTGGGAAAAATCGTTATTTCAAAAGGCAAATCAGCCAATTCTTCTACCGCAACTAAACCTTCAACTGCCCAGCTTTTGGCAAAATGATTATCCAAATCAGGACTAATCAGCGACAACCAGCCGCCCTGCCCATCCGTCTCGGGAAACCACGGCAATTCATCATCATAAACCACTTGGTCAACGATAATGGCATTGCTATTTGACAATCGAATACTCTCGCCACCATTAGATAATTTTCCAGCAAACCAAGTATAAATTTGCTCGGTTACATCAGGAAAAAGCGTTGCATCTTTTACTAACCAAATCGTCTCATTCGGTGCAATTTCAACGACTGGAAAGGTATAATCAATCGCTTTTGAGAAATTGTAACCAGTTAAATTAATAGTCTCGAAACTCGGATTATAAATCTTCAAAAACTCCGATTCTCCATCAATTGGATGATAATTAATTGCGGAGATTTGAATGGAAGCTGGCGCAGAAAAATCATGGTATTTCGAGCCCAAATCAATCACATTTCCAAAATCGTCCATGCCGGCATCCAGCGCATTAGAATTGGCTTGTAATTGAAAATTACTTTGCGTTGGATTCACAAAATACGGATGCGCAAAAACATTATCTGCCCCGCCAATTTCTTCCGTATCTGTTAAGGTATTTGAAATCGTTAAACTGGAATTTTCATCGATAAAAACAGGTATTTCGGGCGCGTTAGAAAGTATCGAATTCGTCAAAAATGCCATACCGCCGCCGATGCCGATATTTTTTTCAAAACAAGCCACTGGAATCGCTGTATTGAAGAAGGTATGCTGGTCAATTTCTGCCGTCGAAAGGTCTTTAATACCGAAACCTTGATAGCAATTGACGATGGTATTATTCTGCGCAAAAACAGTACTCAATTGTCCCACAGAAATCGCTTTGTCGGTACAATTGTAGATGAAGTTATTTTCAATTAACACATCCGAAGACTCTTCGCCAAGGTCAATGCCATCGCTATTAAAGCCTAGGAAATCGTAAATTTTGCTGTTGCGAATTACGCCATTTTCGACTTCATCGTAATCAATCGCATCGGTGTCAATTTGGTTATTTCCTTTAAAATCACAATTATCAATATAACCTTTTCCGTATTTCACATTAATCAAATCGCCCGTTATTTTAGAATGCAATTGACTGTTTATCAAGTAAATATCAGAATACTGAGCAAAAATTGGATTGCCAAATACTTCCTCAATTTTCACATGATTCATTTCTACCTTGGCATAAAAAGCAGTGATAGCAGCATTGTCATTTATTGGATGGTCACCTTCTGAAGCGTCGATAATTTCAAGCCAATTTAAGCGCGAAGTATCGGTTGAAAATTGGAAATTTAGATTGCCCCACTTTTCTACACCATCAATTGCTTTGAAAACAACAGGCGCAGCCTCTGTTCCATCGACTTGCAAATTCCCTTTGATAAAAAGGGACACATTTTTAGGGAAGTGAACCGCTACACCAGCTTCAATTACTAAATTTATACTATCCAAAACCGTCACATCGTCAGGCGCAAAATACGGCGAGCAATCAATGGTCAACGTCGTATTTTCAGTAATTTCACGTGGTAAAATGCAGTTGGACATAGGCAAAAAATGAGCAACTAAAAAAGTATCGGAAGTCATATTAACAGAGAGCAATTCTTCCGTCGAAAAAAAGCTAAATTGCGCTACTTTCAAGGCTTTCATTTCCAAATTAAAACTGATGTCTGAACTCGTCGCATTCGCTTGATGAACTTCGACAGCAACAACATTTTCGCCTGCTAATAATTGGTCAGTTTGAATCAAAAATGACAAGAAAGAACTTTCCTCTGGCGCAGCCGTAAAATCAGTTGCGTAAGTATCAAATGCGATGTCGCCCGAAGGTATATTGGAACGAATAATTTCAATGCCATTTAAATAAACAGCCGCCCCATCATCCCGCAATAAATTGACCACGACTTGCCCCGAATAATCTGCTAAATTATCAATGGTAAACTTTTTCCTAAAATAAGTAGTCGGATGCTTATCATTAGCATTTCCACCAAAAGAAACGATGGTATTTTCGTCGCCGTCACCATAACCCAATTCTGCCTGCCCTGTCACCCAAGCCCCATCATTAAAATCCAATTCTTGCCAAGCGGTGCCTTGATTTGAGCCATCATCCAGAAAACCCCATATGGTCGATTTTTCAATTAAAGTATCATAAGTCGCCAATGACCAACCAGAGAATTCATGTCCAACGCCTGCAATTGCATTCAATTCAAAAGGCAAATTTTTAAAATAAAACCCCTCCCAATTGGACGCTGGAATTTTAAGGTTATTAATTTCAACATGCCCTACATCCGCTGGAAAATTGATAATTCCAAGACGCGCGGGGTCATCCAAATCAAACGTATTTTGTAAATCATCCAATAGAAAACTCTGGCGAGAATAAGCGAAAGTCCCGAGTTTATTCACCTCATTTTCCCAAAACGCCACCGACGGCAATCCATCTCCATAATTTGACATCGTTCCCGCCCAACGATTGACGTGATTTGGAATTTCTTTTTCAATCGCTGTCTGTTTTTCTGCAATCGCTTTCGTTACCGTTTCTGGATGAAAAGTGGTGTATAAATGGTCGGTAAATCGACTGGCAAATTGCAAAGCATAATCCTCATTTCCCAGCATATTTTTCAATGGTACTCTCGCCCAATTGTAGCCTCCCGGATTATTACTTGTTGAAAAATAATCAATGCCATTGTCTGTTGCTCCAGAAAATCCACGGTCAAAATCTTGTAGAATCCATCGCCATTTTGTGCCAGCAGCCTTCGGTTTCCAAGTTTTCACATTATGTCCCCAACTGCTATTGCTTGTCCAAATTTCTGTAATGAAAAAATCAGTAAAATTCTGAACATCCATTACCTCCGAAACGGCTTGAAAATTAGCTACATCCGTCAAATCTTCCGCACACAAAGCAAACCATTCATTGAAAGCCACAGCGTCTCCTTCTTCGATAACGCCCTCATTTTCAATCAAATCGTACTCGTTATTGCCATAGCCAAAGTTTTCTTCAATGAAACTTTCGTTGGTTCGCGACCGCAGGTTGTGAATGCCCAAATACTGCCCATTCACATAAACAATTAATGGTCGAAAACCTGTTTTTTCCAAGTCCATATTCTCCGCCGTCAATCCTTGACACAATCCATCCCTAAACAAAGTCTCACTCCAATCACTACCCGAGGCTCGCAAAATAAGATTATCATACGCTACTCGTTCACGGTCAAAAAACAGCGGATATTCCAGTTTATTATTATCGTATTCATTATCAAAATAAATGCCCAACATTTTTTGCGGCAGCACCCAAGAATTCAATCCATTCACCTTCGTCCCCGCCAATTCATTGAATGCCGCACGGTCACTTCCGTCATTTTCAAACAACTCAATATTAATAGGATATTCCCATTCTGGTTTGAAATCTTGCACATAAAGTCCAATATTTTCATTCCAAAAATAGGCGGAATCGGTCGTGATAGAAATGACGGGCAGTCCGCGTTCCTCAAAGTTTTGGTCAAAAAAATAAGTTTGCGTCACTGGTTTACCTGCGATAAAATCAGGTTGAAAAATACGCGCTCGAAGGTTTGTCGTTTCTGAAATAATCAACGGCATTATGTATTCCGGCGATGCTAAAGTTGGCAGCGAACCGTCTGTTGTATACCGAATCGTCTCACCAATCGTCGAAATAATCACCTCAAAAGGCGCATCATAAAAACCACCTCGCACTGAAAAGTGCGGTTCATAAAAAGTCAGTCCCGCGAAAGCCTCCGTATTGTTGCTACTCCCGGGCGTTGGCGTTGGAAAAAAGCTTAAATTAGGCGAACCATCCATCATTCGCCCCATTGAAATGTCCGTTTTTTGGACACTATATATAATACTATCCAAAAGCAAAGTATCGGTGTTGTACAAACCAATCATCTCGCCATCTTTGGTAAGTTTGAAATTGGTGTGAACGCCCACATTTTCCCCGTCTGCCCATAACAAAAGGTGACTATTGGCCTGCATTAAGGTATTGAGTGGAAAGGTCCATTTGTTAGGTTCATTGAAGTTATCGGTCAAAAAGTACCCTGACATATCCACCTCAAAATTGTGGTCATTAAAAATTTCAATCCAGTCACCTGTTTCCTCAAAATCAGGGTCAGCCAAGGTCGAAGAGTTGGAAGACATCCATTCGTTGAGGTATATTTGAGCAGAGAGATTTTGAAAATGGCAGAGGAAAATCAAAGATAGTAGTGTGCAATATTTGTTCATTAACACTAAATTTAGTTGGCTAATGAGGTTTGTCTGAAAAAAGAAATAAAGATATAGCTTTTTTTTATAAAAATTTACAATTCGGTTTTTTAACAATCTGTTGACCTGAAGAAATCTCTTTATTGCACACACCGACAAGAATGTCCCACATCTCGCGTCCCCGGATTCAGCATAAAAACTTCTCCATTCTTCCCATCCATCACCGCACAAACGGCAGCATGAAACGCAAATTTAGTACTACTCCAATACGCGCCAATTTCGCCTATCGGAAAAAAATAATTGGTCGTTGGGTCGTACAAACCAGCCAAGGATAAGTCAAGACCACTCTGCCCGCCAATTTTTACCCTACGATATAAACGATTTTCTCCACCGTCTTTTTTATGCCATTCTTCGTTGGCAATATGTAGTGACAAATCCATCCATTCGTCTTGTTTCGGGACTCGCCAACCGTCGGGGCAAGCAGTCATCGCGTCTTCCCAAGTGTAGAGGCGACCGTATTTTTTGCAGTTTTTTGGGTCATTTTGGTGACACCAGGAACTGTCGGTTTCAAATTGTAGATTGTTCGTCATCCACGTTAAGCCGTTGAATTCCTTTGTTTTGTAAATGGTTTGGTCGCGGGAGTCGGTGAAAGTGGATTCCGTTTTTCCGCAATTTGAGAATATAATCATTGCAAAAATAGAAAAGAGCAAGAGTAAATTATAATGACGCATTTTGTGATTTTTATTATTTTTTTTTACAAAAAAAAACATAATTTTCTTCTTAGAAAATCGCTACTTTTAATGATTATAGATGATTTCATTTGATTTGACAAAGAGCGTTTGATTTGGTAGCCGTCGTCAATTAAAAGGAGAAGCGACTGTTAATAAGCGTGAATTGAAGATTCCTTTTGTCAAAAAAATGTTCGGGATGCTGGGGAAAGTGCAGTGCGAAAGGATGTTCCACTTGCAGTGATGGACTTATCAATGGCAGATGCGCCAGCTTCTAAAGCGAAATTGACAGAGAAAATGTGCGAGCGGGAAGGGTTTGAATTTATGTATTCTTCGACTGTGTTCGATACTATTTCGGACATTAGCCAATTTTAGATGCATCCGACGGATCATCATCCGAATGAGGCAATGCATCGGGTTTATTCAGAGATTTTATTGGCGTATTTTGAAAATTAAGGAGGGAGAAAATTGTAAATTTCCTCCCTCCTGTAAAATGCAGTGCGCGCTGCCTACGGCAACACAAGTGAGCACTTGAGGACTAAAATAGTTTTTTGCAAAATTATTTTATCCCTCAATTTCCCCTGAGATTAGTCCACTTTAAACATATTCGCGTCCAATTCCCCATTCACTTTCACACTCTGCATTTTCATTTCCAATGGAAACGGCATTGCGCCCGTGATTGTCACATTATGCGGAATCATGATACCATCCACTTCTTGAAAATCACTTAAATCCGTCACCTGCGTTTGACCTTGTTCAGTCGCAATAGAACGAATTTTATAGCTCGTTTCCTGTGCATAATAATCCGTCTGCTTTTGACCATTGGTAAATTCAACGTTGATTTTGTAAGCCGCCTTTCCTTCGACAGTTTCGATGCCCGCTAATTCTAATTTAGTTTTATTAGTAGCATATTCCAACTCTGAATAAATATTGCTAATCGCATATTTATCCGCCATTGGTTTCGGCATATCTTGCTTTTGACCCATCGCTTCCATGTAACCTTTTTCGCCATCAAATACCATCTTTTGCATCACCTGACCATTCATACCAATCGTCATTGCGGATTTATTAGGTGCTTGTTGATACATTTTTGACTCCATTTCCATGCCTTGTACAGACGCGGTCATTACAGATTGAAGCGTCATTACTTTCGACAACGTAGCTTTGCCACCAATCGCTTCAAGGTAATCTGCAACAATCGTTTCTGCCGTCACACCATCAGGAATACTCGCTCCAGAATCAGTAATCGGTTGCCCCGCAAAGTCGTAAAAATTAACTTGACCGCTTTTTGCAAAACGCGCTACTTTTTCTGCTACTTCATCCTTATTTCCAACGACCACAAGGTGCGCGTTTTCTGGACGAATGTACTTCTTAGCCATTGCTTGAATGTCTTCTTTGGTCACCGCATCCAATTTTGTCAAATAGGTCGCGTAATAATCTGCTGGCAAGTTGTATCGAGCAATATTCAACGCATATCGAGCCACTGTTTCTGGACTTTCCAAACGTCGAGCAAAATTTCCAGCCATTACACTTTTCACCATATTGAACTCTTCATCGTTCAATTGAGTATCGCGAATTCTGTTCATTTCTATCATAAATTCTGTCAAAGTACTGTCCGTCACCTCATTCCGAACACTACCACCTGCGCTGAATGAACCGATAATTGGGTCAGGTCGCAAAGACGCACGAACGCCATAAGAATACCCCTTATCTTCCCGAATATTTTCGTTCAAACGGCTACCAAAAAAGCCACCAAACATCGTGTTCATCACACTTGCTTTAATCGCATCAGTTGCACCAGGAGCCATCATTACAGGATAAGTTACACTGATTGCCGACTGTACTGCACCTGTTTTATTAACAAAGTCAACAGTAGTTTCAGTTGGCATTTCGACAGGCTTCAACATCGTTGTCATCACCTCACCTTTCATCCATTTTGCGAAGTATTTATTCGCTACCATATCGACTTCTTTCGGTGTAATGTCACCTACCACGATAAGGTAAGAAATATTCGGTTTCATGTTTTGAACGTAGTATTTTTTAACGTCGTCCAAAGTTACATTTCCGATAGTTTCTTCCGTTTCAATTTCGCCATAAGGATGCTCGCTACCAAATCGCATCACGCGCGCCACTTTTGATAAAATCGCATTCGGGTCGTCTTTTTCACTCGCCAAACCTGATAACATGTTCTTTTTTACCTTGTCAAATTCTCCTTCTGGAAAATTAGCGCTCACCAAAACATCTGACATCAATTCCAACAAGGTCTCCTTGTGTCGAGTCAAACTTGAACCCCGCAATCCCGACGCACTTGATGACAAAGATGCACCGATATAATCGACTGCCTCATCCAATTGTGCTTTGGTTCGCGTATCCGTTCCTCGCATCAACATTTCACCTGCAAGCGTTGCTGCACCTGATTTGTCGCCTTCATTCATCGGCGGTGCATCCACGAAAATTTGGAAAGAAACGCGTGGCAATTTATGGTTTTCCACCGCGATTACTTTTAAACCATTTGCCAAGGTTGTTTCATACGCCTTACCCATTTCAATTTTTGGTGCAGGCCCTGGCTTTGGTGGATTTTTACGGAAATCTTCTTGCGCAAATATCGTCGTCGCGCTTACCGCAAAACATAGGATAAAGACAAATTTTAAAATCTGTTTATATTTCATTTTTTATATGTATTATTTTTGTAAAACACCCGCTACCCCCAGCCCCTAAAGGGGGAGCAAATCCGTTTTTATTTTGAAATATTGGAGTCTATTTTTTTAAACCCCTCAATTTTCAAAAGTCACTGCAGTACTCCCTTTTAGGGGTCGGGGGTTCTGCAATTTTCAAAATGAAAGCCCCATCAAAAGTGTTTTTGATTTTAATTTTCATTTCAATTTTCATTATACTACGGTTGCGCCGATTTTGGCAAATATTGCAACACCACTCGATTGTCTTTCACGAAATATTTCTTCGCTACTCGCTGAATGTCTTCTCGGGTCACTTTCATATAACGAGCTAATTCATCGTTAACCAGATTCGCATCTCCATAATAAGTATGGTAGTTCGCCAAGCTTTCTGCGATTCCTTGCACGCGAGAATTCTGCGTAACAAAATCGTTTTCCACTTGATTTCTCAACTTCTGAAATTCTGCTTCGGTAATTATTTCATTGCGCACTTTTGCAAATTCTTCGTCCATTGCAGTTTCTAATTTCACTACATCAACGCCCATATTTGCAATCGCATAGCCCAAAGAAATTCCCGGATCTTCCATCGAAAACGGGAACGAACCAGAGGCAATCGCCAACTCCTGCTCATCTACCAATGAACGATTCAATCGCGAACTTCCACCCTGAGACATCAACGTAGACAACATTTGAATGGCATAATAATCCGCTGTACCCTGTGCTGGAATTCGATAAGATTGAACCACCAATGGCAACTGAACATTGTCATAAACGATGTCCCGCACCTCACCTTTCATCTCTGGCTCAACGATATTTGGTCGAAACGGCTCCTCCCCTCTTGGAATCGTACCAAAATATTTTTTAATCCATTCCTTCAATTCTCCTGGCTTAAAATCACCTGCAATCGACAAAGTCGCATTGTTTGGAATGTAGAAATCTTTATAAAATTTAAGATAATCTTGCTCCTGAGCCGCGTCCAAGTGATCCATAGAACCAATCACTGACCATTTGTAAGGATGCTCCGTGTAAGCACGCTTAAAAGTTTCCTCCATCAATGAGCCATAAGGTTGATTTTCAACCCGTTGGCGACGTTCTTCCTTCACAACTTGACGCTGTGTTTCTACCCCTTTTTCATCCACTTTAGCGTGTAACATTCGCTCAGATTCGAGCCAAAGACCCAACTCCAATTGATTCGACGGCAAAACTTCAAAGTAAAAAGTTCTGTCCTGCGTCGTATTAGCATTCATCATACCACCCGCTTTTTGGATGTATTTGTCAAACTCCCCGCGACCGATATTTTCTGACCCTTCAAACAACAAGTGCTCAAAAAAGTGAGCAAAACCTGTTCGATTCGGATTTTCGTTTTTAGAACCAACGTGGTACAAAACCGTGACTGCCACAATTGGCGTAGAATGGTCTTCATGCAAAATGACGTGTAATCCATTGTCGAGGTCGTATTCCTCAAACTTAATTTTGCCTTCTTGAGCGTTCATGGAAATAATTCCAATAAGCAAAAACAAAATGGTTAGGCTTTTTTGCTTCATAAAATTCATTATTTATAAAATTTAAAAATGATATTCTCACTGTTCCCAAGACAATGTTGCAATCCTTAAAATTCAAGTCAAGCTGGGGTTTGACCCTAAAAAAACGGCTGAACAAGTACCCGTAATGTTGGGTGCCTTCTCCAGCCGTTATTTATATTTTTACAAAATTATTGTTCATCGAGTAAAAGTCTTTTTGTCTATATCTAATTATTAAACAGGCAAAACTCTATTTGCTGCGAATTTCTTAAAATTCTCTGAAATAAAGGTAAGAAATGGATGAAGTTAGTATTTTGGCAGACGAAAAAAGAAAATATTTTACTTTTGCTCAAAATTTAAACATGCACATTCACGATAATTTCATCCGCCGCACCTTCCAACTCGCCCAACTCGGCGCAGGCAGCGTCTCACCCAACCCAATGGTCGGGGCAGTCCTCGTCCACAACGACCGCATCATCGGCGAAGGCTATCACGAATGTTACGGACATGCACACGCAGAGGTCAATGCACTCAAAAGTGTCGACGAGAAAGACCAACATTTGATTGATAAATCAACGCTATATGTCTCCCTTGAACCCTGCTGCATTTTTGGACGAACACCGCCGTGTACCAACCTCATTTTAGAAAATAAAATTCCAAAAGTAGTCATTTCTTGTCTTGATTTGACTCCGAAAGTGGCGGGCAATGGCGTGAAAATTTTGCGCGATGCAGGCGTTGAAATTGTTTCAGGAATTTTGGAAAAGGAAGGACTTTGGCTAAGCCGTTTTCGACGAACTTTTGTGACCAAAGACAGACCACATATTATTTTGAAATTTGCGCAAAGTCAAGATGGATTTCTGGGGAAACCAGGCGAACAAGTTTGGTTAACCAATGCCTATTCCAAACGCTATGTTCATAAAATCCGTTCCGAAATTGACGCAATATTAATAGGTAGCAATACTGCACGCGTGGATAATCCGCAATTGACCAATCGACTTTATTTTGGAAAATCGCCATTGCGAATTGTTTTGAATAAAAATAAGGACTTGCCAACCGATTTGAAAATTTTTCAATCCGCAATGCCAACTTGGTGGGTTAATAAAAAGATTAATGGACAGTTGCCAAATTCTAGTGCCAAACTTATCAAAATCGCCTTTAACGAAATGTTACTGCCCAATTTAATGGGTAAATTACAAGAAGCTAACGTCAGCAGCTTAATGATAGAAGGCGGTGCGGCAACTTTACAGCATTTCATCGACGCTAATTTGTGGGACGAAGCCCAAGTTTTGACAGCAAACGTTTTGATAGACAACGGAATTAAAGCCCCCAGTATATTTGGAGAACTGCAAGAAAAACATGACCTTGGCGGCGATTCATTGTCAATCATTCAGAATATGAATCAGCCTATTTTACCATACATCAAACGCTCACAAACCATTTGATTAATAAGAATCAACCGAAATTTTTAAGGTTATCCAAAAATCTATTTGTACTGGTTAAACTTTTACTAAAATCACCTTTTAGAAACATAATTCTGCGCCTTTACTTGTTGAATAAGCGTAACTTTGCACTCAGGAAATTGGAAAAATCAAGTCATAGAGAAAGTTGATTTAATTCCAATTCTCTAAACAGAAACTAAATTTGCATACATGAAAAATGTCGGAATTGCCCTCGGATTTGGCGCGTTAATATTTACAGCACTCTCTTTTACAAACTCGGTTTCCAAAATGGACTTGGCAACTAAAGACCCCAAAGTACAGTGGATGTCTTTTGAAGAAGCTGTAAAAAAATCGCAGACTGCCCCGCGTAAAATCATGATTGATTTGTATACAAATTGGTGTGGTTGGTGCAAGCGAATGGATAAAGATACCTTTGAAGACGAGGATGTTGCAAATTATTTGAATGAAAATTATTACAACGTAAAATTTGATGCAGAGTACAAAGAAGACATCATCTTTAATGGTCAAACCTATAAATATGTCAAAAACGGGCGACGTGGTTATCACGAATTAGCTGCTGAGTTGGCAAATGGTCGTTTGAGTTTCCCAACTACCGTATTTTTGGATGAAAAACAGCGTCTAATTCAGCCATTGCCAGGCTACAAAGAACCAGATGTTTTTGAGCAAATTATCACCTATTTTGGGGAAGATATGCACAAAAAAATGCCTTGGGAAAAATATCAAAGAACTTATAAAAAAAAGCTAAATCTGGAGCCCATTGAGGCAACACCTGTGAAAAACTAGCCTTATTTGGAATGTAAGTAAAAACGATTCAATAACTTGGGCCATTATGCTTGTCCTTTTCCCTTCTAAAAAACACAAAAAATAGTTCCGTAACGAAGGCTACGCAACGATTTTTTGAATTCTTTAGAAGAAAAAATTACGGCGCATTATGGTCCAACTTATTAAATCGTTTTTACTAAGGCGATTCCCAATAATAAATTAAACATTTTATAGTGCCCTTTTTCCATCTAAGAAACCGTAAAAAACCTTGTGTAGTCAAGCTATACGCGGTTTTTAAAAATTGCTACTCTAAAATGTCCAATTTATTAATAGGAATTGCCTAAAGTAATTTAAAAGTACACTTCACATTCAAAAATCTGCTTTTCTTCGTGTCATTATTATATATTTGCCCAAAAACGGCAATTTAATGAAATTTACTTACTGCATTTCCTTTATTATTCTACTATTTTCTTCTTGTTCTAACGACCAAAATCAGGTAAGGCAAGAGGCAGAAATCTACGCAGATTCTGTTCTGCAAACCACTAATTACCCAAAAGAAATTGTTGGTGACTGGATTTCCAATTCCCTAAGAATTGACGTCAATGCAGATTCTGCTTATCAAGTGTACGTTGCCAAAGGCGAATGGGAAAATAAGTTGAATCAACGACCGATTCAAACTACTTTTCGACCCAACAACACTTACCAGATTGATTACCTGAGCCTACAGGATTCTCTTTTTGAAAAACGGCAAGGCATTTGGAATATTTTTGGGGATACTTTGCTACTCATTGAAGACAATGCCAACTATCAGTATGTCATCAAAATGCGCCGTAATTACCTGCAATATCAGGCCCAACTCGATTGGGATAATGATACTGAAATTGACGATACTTATACCCAAATTGACCAGAAGGTGATAAAAAGCGACTAATTTATTTGGTAATCCCAGATATTTCAATAATTTTGTAAGAATTTTCGCTAAAAATCACCTAATTTTTTATTTCCACACTTATTCAGGTTAACCCACTATATCAGCAATCAAGCCTTGCTTGTATTGAACTGACTTCTCAGGACTGAACATACGAGAATGCCCAATATTTTTTCCTTTCTACAAAACGTTTACCTATTTTTTTTGTTAAAATTTAGACTATTAAAAAAGCAAGCATCTCGGATTTTTAATCCGAGAAGTCTGTCGTTCAGATTTCCAATCCGAATAAAAAAAATCACACAAGCACTACTCGGCTTAAAAATCCGAGTTACTTAAATTAGAAAAGATGAGCGCATCTGCTGAAATGCCCTACTTCATCAAACCGTCCAAGAATTTATTGTCGGTAGAAAAAAAAGCTGCTTATGAAACAGCTTTAACTGCGATTGACGCTAATTTATTCAATGAAACAGATGATATTTTAAAAATGGTAACGATTAATTGTCTGCTCAAAACTTTTCTATCTTATTATTACTGGGTCGGCTTTTATTTGGTCAAAAATGGTCGATTGTCCGTTGGTCCATACCAAGGAACCTTGGGCTGCTTGCACATTGAATTTTCTAAAGGTGTCTGTGGGAAAGCTGCAACGACAGGTGAAACGCAGCTTATCTCCAACGTTCATGAATTAACACAAGGCACGGCGCACATTGCGTGTGACCCTAATTCTCAATCAGAAATTGTTGTTCCCGTTTTTAATAAAAATCAACAATTGATAGCGGTTTTTGATGTGGACAGTACCGTGACGAATTCGTTTGATGAGACGGATAAATTTTATTTGGGAAAATTATTAAAAACTCATTTTTCAATGTAGCGGCAACTTTAGTTGCCACTATACAACCCTCAATTTTCATGTACGACATCCTCATCATCGGCGGCGGATTGGCAGGATTAACTGCCAGTATCCATCTTTCTCAAAAAGGCAAAAAAGTCCTTTTGATAGAAAAAAAAAGTTTTCCTCAACACAAGGTCTGCGGCGAATATGTGTCGAACGAAATCTTACAATATTTACAAAGTCTGGACGCAGACCCTTTGAAGATTGGTGCGAACTCGGTGCAAAAATTTCAACTGTCTGCGCCTTCTGGTAAAATAATCGAGACGAAATTACCACTCGGTGGCTTCGGTATTCGGCGCTATGTTTTTGATGAATTTTTATTTGAAAAAGCGAAAGCAAATGGAGTAACTGTTTTTGAAAAAACGACCGTGACGGCTATTGATTTTCAAAATGATACTTTCAATATAAAATGTCAGAAAGGCGCAACTTTTCAAGCGAAAGTCGTCTTGGGAAGCTTTGGAAAACGGTCAAATTTAGATAAAACACTCAATCGACATTTTTTTTCACAACCAACTGATTATCTTGGTGTTAAACATTTTTTTGAGGGTGATTTCCCAAAAGACTTAGTGGCTTTGTATAATTTTGACGGTGGTTATTGCGGTGCAATTCAAGTAGAAGATAAAAGTATTAGTGTCGCTTATTTAACCAAGCATCAATATTTAAAAAAGTACGGCAGTTTGCAAAAGATGGAAGAAGCTTTGTTGTATAAAAATCCCATTTTAAAAAAGCTTTTCACTCAAAACAAGCCACTGTTAGAAAGACCTCAAACTATCTCCAATGTCTCTTTTCAACACAAAGAAATAGTCCAAAATCACGTCCTCATGATTGGCGACGCAGCGGGGATGATTGCCCCAGTTTGTGGTAATGGAATGGCAATGGGCATTCATGGGGCAAAGATAGCTTCGGACTTAGTTTTACAATTTTTAGACGGTCAGATTGATAGAAATGCTTTAGAGCAGAATTTTGAAAAACAATGGAAAAAAGTATTTGGTAAGCGGGTCTTTTGGGGAAGACAGATTCAAAAATTTATGGGTCAACCGCAACTCTCTGAAATTGCAGTCAAAACGCTTCATGTCATGCCTGCTATTCTTCCGACTATTATCAACAGGACGCACGGTAAACCTGTTTAGGGAATTGGTCAAAAATAATGGTTCTTTGACAAATCCCGTGAAACACAAATTTATTTCTGTTTTCACAGAGAGAGTTTGAGGGACAAAAACGGTTTTGTAAAAACTATTTTTGTTCCTCAAACGCTCTTTGCCAAAAGCCAACTAAGTAACGGTTTGCAGTACACTTGCTTTTTTTGACAAATGATTTACCATCCAAAAGAAGCAACTCCTGCCAATTCCAACGTAAATTTGCCGCATGAAATTCAACAACACCATTCCACGCGAAAAATCCGCTAAATTATTTGAGGAAGCAAAAAAATACTTCCCTGGCGGCGTCAATTCTCCAGTCCGAGCATTCAAATCGGTATCTGGGCCACCTTTGTTTATTAAAGAAGGTCAAGGCTGCCGCATCACGGACGAGGACGACAATCAATACATTGACTTTTGCTGTTCGTGGGGACCCTTAATTTTGGGACACAACAACAAAGGCATCCGCGAAAAAATATTAAAAACCGTCGTCAAAGGTACTTCATTTGGAACGCCCAACCGACTCGGAAATGAGCTTGGAAAGTTGATAATTGAAAACAATCGCTTTATTGAAAAAATGCGCTTTGTATCCTCTGGAACGGAAGCAGTAATGTCTGCGATTCGCTTGGCGCGTGGCGTGACGGGTAAGGATAAAGTCTTAAAATTTGATGGCTGCTACCACGGTCATGTCGATAGTCTATTGGTGAAAGCGGGTTCAGGTTTGGCGACTTTTGGCGTGAGTACTTCGGCAGGAATTCCAGAGAGTTTTGCGAAGGAGACGATTGTAATTCCGTTGAATGACCCTGATGTTTTAGAAGCAACTTTAGCAGAACATGGACATGATATTGCCTGTATTATTGTCGAGCCAGTTCCAGCGAATAATGGATTGCTTTTGCAAGATAAATCCTTTTTGGAATGCTTGCGTTTAAAATGTTACAAGCACGGTGTTTTATTGATTTTTGATGAAGTAATTTCTGGTTTCCGTGTCGGCTTTGAAGGTGCTGCGGGACTTTATAATATTCAGCCAGATATCATCACTTATGGTAAAATTATCGGTGGTGGAATGCCTGTTGGTGCCTATGCTGCGAGTGCTGAAATCATGAGCCACATTTCGCCAGAAGGTCCTGTGTATCAAGCCGGTACATTATCTGCAAATCCTGTGGCAATGGCAGCTGGATTGGCAGCAGCGGAGCAATTGATAGCGCCTGATTTCTATAAAAACATGGAAGCTAAAACGAAAGCTTTTGTCAAATTAATCCTAGATTATTGTGATGATAAAGGTTATGAAGTTTCAATGCCAACTATCGGGTCAATTTTTTGGCTGGCTTTCACCAAAAAGCGCATTACACGAGCAGATGAAATTGATGTGGCCAGCATGGATAAATTCAAAATTTTGCACCATGAGTTGTTGCAAAATGGTATCTATTTAGGACCGTCGGGTTATGAAGTGGGCTTTGTTTCGGCAGCGCATCAAGAGTCTGATTTAAAAGAAGCGGCGGGTAAAATTTGTGCGGCGCTGGACGTAGTATTTAATTAGTTTTGTCATTCCGACCGAAATGAAGGAATCTAGCGTGATGATTACGTCAGATTCCTCCACTTCGGTCGGAATGACAAAAGGATTAAATTTTCTTTCCTGCAATCGCCTTCTGAATATTCACATCCATCGCACGATGCGCCAACGGTGCAGTATATTCATTCAATTCTTCCATTCGCTTGTTAATCAAGTCTTTATCCTCGCCTTTCGTTGCTACTCTTAGATTATTAACGAGTAAAATGGTTTGTTCCGCTTCTTCTTTCGTTAAAATTGCCGCGTTTTGAATCAAGAATTTATCCGCAGATAAAAGAATGTTGTTCGATTCATTTCGAGCTTCAAGCAGCGACCGAATTTGCATATCTTCCTTGGCATTGTGTATAGAATCAATCAGCATTTTGCCCATTTCTTCCTCTGTGATACCATAAGTTGGTTTGATGTCGATGGAAGTGGCGACGTTGGAACGCAATTCCTTCGCTTTTACTTTTAAAATACCATCTGCATTTAGCAAAAATTGAATTTCAATTTTGGGCAAACCAGCAGGCATCGGTGGAATTCCTTTTAAAATAAATTCCCCTAACTTTCGGTTGTCCGCCACCAAATCCCGTTCGCCTTGATAAACCGCAATTTTTAAATTTTTTTGACCATCGACAGAGGTCGTATAGTTTCGCCCAACTTTCGAGGGTACTTTTGAATTTCGAGGAATAATCGTATCCATCAAACCACCAACAGTCTCAATTCCAAGCGATAAGGGCGTAATATCCAACAGCAAAACATCTTTTTGATTACCCGCCAAAACATCTGCTTGAATCGCCGCACCCAAGGCTACCACTTCATCTGGATTCAATTTATCAAACACTTCTTTTCCAAAAAACGCACTCACCGATTTTTTTACCATTGGCACTCGCGTCGAACCACCAACCATGACGATGTGGTCTATCTCTGACGCGTTCAATTTAGCATCTTTTAATGCGTTCTTACAGCATTCTAAAGTTTTATCTATCAACGGTTGAATAAGATTTTCAAACTCTGATTTTGTCAGATTACAATCCAATTTTTCAACAGTAGACGTATAATTTTCGTTGGAACTTAGATGCTTTTTCGCTTCTTCCGCACCCAGTCGCAAAGCTTGCATCAATCCTTTATTATCAACAATCTCCGATTCTTTCAAACCATTTTTCTCTATCCAAAAATCAACAATCGCTCGGTCAAAATCATCGCCTCCTAAAAACGTATCACCATTGGTTGAAAGCACTTCAAAAATACCCGCATCAATCTCTAAAATTGAAATATCAAACGTTCCCCCACCAAGGTCGAAAACTGCAATTTTCTGCGCCTCTTCTTCGTTCAAACCATAAGCCAAACTCGCCGCCGTTGGTTCGTTCACAATCCGCAAGACATCTAGTCCTGCTAACTTTCCTGCATCTCGCGTCGCTTGTCGTTGTGCATCATTAAAATAGGCTGGCACCGTAATTACCGCTTTTGAAACCGTCGCTTTCAGCATTTTTTCAATCCGCGTTTTCAGATATTTTAAAATCTCTGCCGACAATTCAATAGGTGTATAAAACTTGTCCCCTACTCTGATTTTCACCAGACTATCCGTATCCTCATCAATGATTTTATACCCAAAATATTGCTGAAACGTTTCGACATCCCCATACGATTTCCCCATCAATCGCTTGACGGAATAAATGGTGTTTTCAGGATGTGTTATCAATTTTTCGCGAGCTTCCTCACCTACCAAAATACCTCCATTTTCCTCAAAATGCAGAATCGACGGTACGAGCGTATTTTTTCCATCATCATCTTTGACCGCTACCACTTCTCCATCTTTCATATAGGCAACTAGGCTATTCGTTGTGCCCAAGTCGATGCCGATGATGATGTTGCTGTCGTTTTTAACCGTTCCGTCTTTTAAATTTATTGCTATTTTTGCCATTGTTTCAGAAGTCAGGGGTCAGACCACTTTGTTGTCAGAGGTTAGACCGTTTTATTGTCAAATATTTATAATGGAAACAGCCAATTCTATCAAACTGTTTTCAAAAAAGCGCGAAGGTAGGATATTTTTGAAATTTGATTTCAATGACAGAAATTAGTTTGTAAAAACTTGCCAGAATCTTTCCGCATTTAGGAATCTAGCCTTTTGGTCGCCCAATCTATAGCAAAAACGTGACATTAGGCGACTACAAGAGTGCGCCCCTATATACCGTGCAAAAAAAATCAAAACAAAAAATGCCCTCCGAACGAATTCGGAAGGCATTCAAATTTGACGCATTTCTTTTAACTGCTAATTTAACTTTAAAATCAGTTAGCAACTTATCTATAGATATTTTATTGCTTAACAATTTTACCGCTCGCCGTAGCTTGTCCATTCATTTGAACGGTAAAGAAATAGAGTCCATTTTGCAAATGCGCTGTATTAATCATGAGGGCGTGACTTTCAAATTTTTCGACTTGAACGAGCTTACCGACCGCATCGTAAATCTCTAATATTCCTGTTCTAAAGTCTTCCGTTTTTACATCAATGGTCAACTAATTTTCAACTGGATTCGGGTAATAATCAATGCTTACATTCTCTATCAAAATTTCCGTCGCTTCTACCGTTATTAATGGTTCAGCAACGGTATGCATCGCAACATTCGTCATTACGGGGTCGTTGAAATCAAAATAGATACCGACCTGATTTTCAATAACATCTCCTAAATTAATGTCTTCGCTTTGCTCAATCGAATAGCGAATAAATCTGTGAGAAGACACTTCATTAACGTTAATGTCTGGCAACATGATTTCAGGAAAGTAGAATACCAATTTGTCTTCTTCAAACGCTGGAATATAATCATGGCTGCTCCCAATCGGACGCATCGTTGACCAATCCAAACCATCAACTAATGGGTTCTCGATTCGGACATTGAACGCCGTGTCATTACCCGTATTTTGGAAGCGAATCAAGTATTCCATTGATTGTCCTCGGTCAATAAAATGGTCTTCCTCATAACCCAATGGAAAACCAGTAATGTCATTCGGGTCCCAAGAACTGCGGCTTTCTTCGCAATGCACAAACGTGAATGGTTCGCCATTATAAAATCGAAACTGTGTCACATATCCCAAGCTAATGGAGCCATCTGGATGCGTTCCACAGCCTTCGATGAACGCAATTAATTGGTCACTCAACGGATGATTCGCCACTTGCTCAACTTCCATGCGGCAGGTCCTTCCAAAGTTTTCAGTTTCCATTTCCCACGTTTCACCGTTGTTCAATTGAATTTGGTCTTGCATTTTCACCAAGAGGTCTTCGATGATTATATAATCTACTGCTTCGGTCATGTCTGCGCCCGTATTTTCAACGACAAACTTCACCATTTCATCATTACAAATTCCAGTCAATTCCAAATTCGCACCACTCCAAAGCGGGTTATTTGGCAAGCACCATTCATTTGGAAGAATGGTGGCTTCCGTACAATGTGTTTGACCTAAAATCGCGTCGCAATCTAAGAAAACATCGACATAAATCTGTCCACATTCTCCAACATCCACGTAACCTAAATCAAATGTAATAGGTCTTCCCATCTACTAAAGTTGGCGTAACTGAAGTATTGGTAATGCTTAAAAAAGGGTCAAATTCAACAACCACTGAAGCATCTTCTGCAAGCGTGGTACCGAGGTTACAATAGTCAATATAATAGTGACTCGCAAAACAAGGACGCAAGAAGAAACTATTGACCTGCACATCCATCAACGGGCAATCAACGACGGCTTGTGTACCAATTTCCAAGTCAGCGGAGGTATCGCTTATCGATGGTCACGGGGTAGGAAGTTTGGCAACTTTCCCAGTATTCATTTGGTGCATTAACGAGTACATTATAGTCGCCTGATGGTGCAATAATGACGAAATTTCCATCTTCGTCGACGACTTGCAAATAGTTCGTTGTGCCTTCTAATTCTACACCCCAATTTGGTGGAAGACCAGCAGTGTCATCATTTTGGCAGTTGTCATTTAGGTCATTGAAAAACGTTCCAGAAATGGTCTTGTAATCTGCCAATGAAGAATTATCTAAGTCCCCTATTTTTATAGCAATAATGTCCATCGTTACATCTGCGGCTAAATTTTCTACAGAAAGCGGGACATAATTTAAATTAGACCAAGGATTCATTGGGTCAAGAGGTTGCGTGTCAGCGTGAAGATATTCCCACGAATCTGAATTACTAAAACTCGTTGCTTCCCCTGTTATTAATTTTATTAAAAAGACCAAATCAAGCGTTGAAACAACGCTCATTATTATTTACATCACCAGCAATTCATTGGTAAAAAGTAGGTTGAACAATTCCCAAAATAAGAGCGCGCATCATCAAGGCATCCAACCAATTTACACCATTACCATAATCTAATGGCGAAATGGGTTCAATATCTCCAGTGTAGCCGACGGGCGCATCAAATTCGTAAAAGCCATTGGTGTCAGTTGTAGTGCTGCCAAGGTTCGTCGCTTGGACGGTTATTCCAGAAACGGGTTCGCCGTTATCACGGGAAAACTCTCTATTCCAAAGCCATTAGTAATGACAAATATGCAATATGATGTGATAGATCAAATAGCGACTCGTCCTACTACAACTTTGAAGATGTCGACACGTGCACGTATTTTACTTTCAGGTTA
>JBLHWU010000060.1:0-29087 GCA_047629355.1 Saprospiraceae bacterium
TAATGTATTAATTGATGATGCAAATAAAAGAGGTGTTTGGGATGTTTCCAAACTCGTATCAATAGATAATGTGACAGGTAATTTGCTGATAATGAGCTGTTTATGTTCAACGTCCCTGCATCCACGACGTGTGCGCGCATAGCGCACATGGGCGTTGATGCTTTGTTCTCTTCAGTTTTTATTTTTTTTTCAAGTAAGGTAAAACTATTCTTAAAGAATTAGTTGTCGCTTTTCTAAAATCTATTTCGCCAATTTTTCTCAATTCACATTCAACAATATTTATTGGAAGTAAATTACATCTTTCATTTCCAACATCAATAAATATATCTTCGCCGCCTGAATTTGGCTTTTTTATATTCCATTTTCCATTAACTCTTTTCCTTTGTACTTCTCCAATATATGCTACAAGATGGTCGAAATATTTTTTTCTTATTTCTTCATTTTCAAGATTCTTCAAACTATCAGAAAGAAAATCTAAACTTTTGTAAGTGAAATCTAATTGATTTTCTTTGATGTTTAAATGTGTTGATATTTCAATTTTTAATTCTTCAATTTGGTGTATCAGTTTGTTACCAAGTTTTGAATAATATTTCCACATTCTATTTGGACTTGTAATATCTTTTTTTCGGTCTGAAATTAAGATTGAATAAAAGCGTATTATTTTTTGAAAGTTTTCAGCTGAATAAATATCTCCTTTCCCTCCAATTGAAAAATCCTTTTCGTCAAATACATAAAGAAAATTTCCATTTGATAAATCGTAAACTTTAGGAAATTCTTTATTTATTATGCTTGTTGCATCTGAAAAGAAATCACTTAACTCTTTATTAAAGTTTCCATTTTCGATTTCCTCTTTTACCTTCTTTTTAGTTAATCGCTTTTTATTTATCCGTAACGACTTATTATTTGCATACATGCTTTATTTTTTCTTTTTAATTGAAGAGAACGTGTGTGGAGACGCAGGCCGACGTTTAGGAGGCTTGTCGTTCTCCACGGTGTTAGCACCAGTTTTTTTTCTTATTTTCAAAGTTAATTACAAGATAATTAATACATTTATGCTTTGTTTGATTTAGAGCTTCTACTCTATAGCATTAACAGAAATTCTGTCAATAAAAACGTCAAAATTGTCAAACCATACAATTCCTTTTCCTGTTAGTTTACATGCAATATAAATAAAATCATCTTCTGGATCTAATGGAATTTTAACACTATATTTTTTCCACTCATTATCACCTTCTAATTTGTCACTTGTAATTTCTACTTCCCAAAGGTCGTTTCTTTTTTGTGTATTTACCATAAAATAAGCATGCCCTTCTTTAACATTGGAGGTTTTTATATAACCTGTTAACTTAATTTTATTTCCTTTATATTTTAACGGTATTCTGTAAACAGCAGAGCCAAAGGAAGATGTTCTTTTGATATTACTTTCTAATTCTATTTTAATGGATAATTTCCCATCCTGAACTTCTTTAGAATCTTTTTTAATAATGTAATGCTCTATATTTCCCCATTTCCACCATCCTTTTGGTAAATGTCCTATGTGTCCAGCAGGTCCTTCATTTTCAAAATTTAGGTTATATTTTAATTGAATTTCTGATAGAGTTATATTCGTTGTTTTAGTAGAATTTTTATTTCCTTTACAACTATATACTAAAAGAGATATAAGAATTATCCAGTATTTCATTTTTTGCTGTTCAAGTATTATAAGTCATAAATTTGTAATAAAATAATTTAGATTTCAGAACCCAGAAACCAATTTAAAGTAGTGTATTAAGTCTTCACTTAGGCGTAAACAGATCCCTTAATTGGTGCTAACTTGTGGATATCAACATGTTCGTTGCTATTCCACCTATTGATTTAGTTACCTATTTTTATAAATCACTCAAAATGAGCAATTTACAATAAATTCATGTTTTTCACATATTAAATTTACCTAAAACTGTTAAATTTAAATAGCAATAATATGTAAAGTATTTGAAAGCAGCTTTTTAGACTAAAAACAGTTGGTTCTTCCAATTACATGGATAAAGTTACTTATATTTCTTTAAATATCCATATCATCTAAAGGACTTTTTAATTCTTTGCGATATTTGTTAGAAATATGTAGATAAATTTCCGTAGTCTTAATTGAGCCATGCCCAAGTAGTTCCTGAACAACGTGTAGTGGAACTCCTTTTTCTACTAAATGTGTCGCAAAGCTATGGCGTAAACCATGCAAAGTCACATAAGGATTGGCATCGCATTTTTTTCGCGCTTTTTCAAAAACAGACTGGATACTTGATGGGCTATATTGCCCTCCTGTTTGTCCTTCAAAAAGCCAAATAGAGGGGTTGTATTCTTGTAAATACTCTCTTATATATTTGATGGCAATTTTACTAAAAAACGTATATCGGTCTTTTCCACCTTTACCATTTCTAACAAAAAGGGTTTTGCGATCAAAGTGTAAATCTCTGACTTGCAAGTTTAGAACCTCTTGTTTTCGTAACCCTGCTGAATAGGTCAAGATTAGCATGCATTTATGTTTTATGTTGTCACAAGATTTTAATATTTGTTGCACTTCTTCTTCTGAAAAAACATTAGGAAGCTTTTTCCTCTTGGGAGGGCGTTCTATGGTGGCTACTTTGTCTTCTTGTTTCAACACCCTCACATAAAAAGCGTTGATGGCATTGATAAATTGATTCAAATTGCTATCAGATACATTGTCTTGCTTTCTCCTCATAATGATGTACCGCTCAATTTGTTTTAAGCTAATAGAAGAGGGCTTTAAATCTCTGTAAAACAAAATAAAATTCGTTAATTGATATTTGTAACTTTTAATGGTTTTGTACATTTTTCCTTCCAAAATCAGTTTTTCCTCTAAAGCTGTTACGGCTAATTGCTGCATTTTATTGAGTCGAGATTCTTTTACTTTTTTATTATTGGTTGTTTTCGGCTGCATGAAAGCAGCTGGAATTGATTCATTTATTTTAAATAGAATTATTAATTTTTCTACTGAAATATGCTTTTTCAAAAGTAAAATACTATCCTTCACATACGGCACACACCAACACCGACTCTCCACATTCCACCGCCGCCCGGGAATATTTTTGACCACTTCCACCCAACCTTTTTTGTCGCCTGGCACAAACGCTGCTATCCATTGTTTATTGATGGGACACAACACAATTTTGTCGCCATACACTACTTTTTGGACATAACCATTTTGATGAATTTCTTTAATATTGACTTCCGCTGGAATTGGAACATGAAAGTTCTGACTGGCTTTTTTTACAACGTCTTCGGCATTTCCTTGTTTAAATGTGTTATCAAAAAGGGCTTGTTCCTTTGTGAGGTGCTGTGGTTTAGATGTTTTCCATTCGATAGCATCTGCTATTTTTAAATCCGCCCCAAATAGCTGTTGGATAGCTGCCAATACATCCGTGGTTTTTGGAATACTCCAATAGTGTTGTTCTTGATTCCACGCTCGATTGGGTAAGCTTTTAATTTTTTCAATCCAATCTTTTCGATGCCTCGGAATGAAAACTTTGACTCGGTAATCATGCTCTTTTTCGACAATTACGGATTCCGAAGCGTTATTTTGGGGCAACGTTTTTTCTTGCAAAATAACGGTTGCTGCTTCGTTTAGATTGTCCTTTTTTAAAACAAGACCCTCTTGAATTTTAACGTCAAAGAGTTCCTTTAATTTTTGAAAATTCGCCTCCGTCTTCGGCACATACCAACTCGTATGCGTCGCACTCCACCGCCGTTCTTTAATTTGATTAATCAACGACTTGGCATACGCTTCATTTGGAATATTGACTTTAATCTGTGCTGCCCCATTGTGCTGTAAGGGCGAAATAATTGCAATCGGTTTACTCATAGTTTTTGGTTTTGGTTTTGGTTTTGGTAAAAAAGACCAACAAATCTAACAAAAAAAAACCTAAAAACAAAAAAAATGCCCAGCAGCAACCGCCACTGGACATTTTTTTTCAATTATCAATTTGCAACGAACAATGAGCAATTACTAATAGCTCATTGTCAATTCCTAATCCTTCAAAATCATCTTCTTCACCTTCACGCCCTCATTCGTCTCCAACCGATAGTACAAGACCCCTCGGCTATTCACATCCTTCCGCTCAATCGTCACCGCATGCTCCCCAGCCGCAAAGTCTTGCGTCAAAGTATAAACGATACGTCCAGAAAGGTCGCTAATAATCAAGGTCGCTTCTTGCGCAGTCGGCAAGTAGAAGCCAATCGTCGTCGCGTCTGTGAATGGGTTCGGTTGATTCTGGTAAAGTGCCAAAGCAGTGCTTGCATTCGTAGTGTTGAAAGTCAATTCAACGGTCTCCAAATCGCCATCGGCAGCGTAGGCTTCGGCATTCGTGTGCGTCGTAGCGAGGTGGACAGCATCGGATAGTTTGCCGTCCGTCAGGGCAGTGATTTGTAGCGTAAACAAGGCTTCGTCAGTTGCCAAGCGAGTCGCAGCGGCTTCGTTCCAACTTGTGGTCAGGATGCCATCTGCCAAGTAAGTCGTTCCAAAATTGAATGCCTTCGCCAGCCCATCGTCAATGCGGTCAAGCAGCACTTTATCCGTATCCAACTGCATCGTAAACTGATAACCGAAATGGTTAAAGTTAGCGGCAGTCATCACTACGGTGTAGGTTTCGCCAGCTTTTAATAGTTGATCAATCGTCTGCAAGCGCAACGCCCCTGTTTGAGTACGGTCGTCCGCACCCAAGAGTTGATTGGCTTGTGCCGTTCCGTTGACATCACCGATTTTGACGGCGATAAAGTCCTCTTCCATCATATCTGCTTCCAAGTTATTGATGCTGATAATTTCCGGAAAAGCTTCCACCCAAGGATTCGTGGGGTCAGGGAATACATAAGCTGCATCCACAAAACGCCACGAGGTATTGTTGCTGAATTCAGTGTCAATTTGCAAAATCAATTTGCGAATATGCACCAAGTCCAAGGTCGAAATCGCACCAGAGTTGTTGGCATCCGCTGCAATCATTTTATACGGCGAATCCAAGTATTGAATGTTCAAAATATGCTTGTTGATTTTCACCAAATCAAAGGTCGTAACGCCATTCGTATGGTTGTCGTCCTTCTCTGGCGTAATCGTGTAATCATTGTACATCGGCACGTTCAAATCAAAGATTCCAGCGGCATCGGTCATATAATCCATCGCGACATTATCGCCGTTGATGTGAATCATGACGTCTTGCACGTCGGCAGTATTCTCTGTCGTCACATTACCAGTTACCATTGCTATCAATGGGTTGCTGCACTGTCCCTGATTTGCTTGTACTTCGACTTCTGTTTCACAAAAATCTTGCAAACCAGCAGCATCGGTTACATACATGCGTACCGTTCGGATGCCTACACTATCGCAGGTAAACGTTTCGGTCATGTCGTTGATGTCGGTAGTGAAACTGAGTTTCAACGCATCGCCTGCCGCAAAAGGACAGTTGTCAAAAGCACCAGCATTAATCAAGTCAATGTCAATTGTAATGGTCGGCACAAAGTTCGGGTCGTTCGGGTCATTGGTAGAAGACAATTCTACTATCAAACCTTCCACACAAACTGGTGACGGCAACACACAATCAATCACTTCAAAGTTGCTCGTACAAATCGACACATTGCCGCAGTTATCCGTCGCTTGGTACGTTACTACATAATCACCTGGCGCTACGCCATTAAATGGACCAAATCCAACGCCTAAAATTGAAGTCGCAGTAATCGTTACCAAATTCGCATCCACACAATCGGTTACAATTGGCATCACAAAGTTAACAGTCGCACCACAAGTATTGTCGTCGATACAAACATCTGCCATGTCGCAATTTGCCACAAAAACAGGCGCAATCTCGTCGATGACTTTCACCGTTTGTATATAGGTAATGAAACCATCTTGGTTGTCTGCATCCGGGTCGTTATCCGATGTTGGCAAGATACCTCGGTAAGAATCTCGGAAGGTTCGGGTATTCAAAACACCGTCGCCGTTAAGGTCTTCATTCAGAACCATTTCCGATAATTCAATTGCATCCATTTCTTGGTCAATGTCATTTCCAACCACACACCAGTTGATGACTTTCCAAGTTCTTACGACTTTAAAACAAGCGTCTTGCACTTGCGTAAAGAGTTCATCTTGAAAAGAAGTCGCAATCATTTCACAGGTTTCCCCAAAAATAACTGGCTCACCAAAAGTATCTTCTACAGTCGCTAGAGTTGCGCCACAAGTCAAAATCGTATCTATTCCAAACTCAACCACCCAATCAGAAGCGTGATTTATGGTAATGGTTTGCATACAAGTATTCGAGGTATTTCCACCTCCATCGACAGCTACAAAAGAACGGGTAATTGTTCCGTTTCCACAGTTGTCAATATCTACAATAACGGTTGGTGTTGCTGCTGCACCGCAGTTGTCCGTCGTGGTTACGTCGCCGTAGCCCGCATTCGTCAAAGCGTTAGATTCGCAATCATCCGCTAAGTTGCACACCAATAATTGTGGTCGCAAAGTCGCTTCATACATATCACAATCAATCGTTGCATCTGCTGGACAAGAAACGACTGGGTCGATTTTGTCCCCAATGTTTACAATAACCATACAAGTGTTCGAGTTGCCATTGCAATCCGTTGCTTGCATAATGATAGTCACTGGTGCTGCACCTGCATCGGCACAACAGAAGGTTACGGTTGGCCCGAAAGTCGTATTGCCCGCTACCCCACAGTTGTCATCCATTCTCCTTGCAGAAAACGCTTGTAAACAACAGTTATCAAAACTTCCATCATCAAAAACCGAAGCAGGAACTACTGCCACGCCCGTCGATGGAACGTTAATTTCTGTAATCTCATCACAAATCATCGTTGGTGATTCATTGTCAACAATGGTCAAATTAAAGGCTTGCGATTGACTCATGTTTCCACAAACATCAGACGCTGAGTAGCCGATAAAATAGTTACCAATTTCTAAAGCTGGGTTGATAATGCCGTTCGCATCTACTGTTGCAATTGAATTCGTCAAAGCTGCATTGCTATAAACAAAAGCTTGAACGATGTCCACGGTCGTGCAATTATCCGTCACTATCGGCATTGGAATAATTCCGATTGCCGAACAACCGTTGCTACCATTCGCAGCTATTGTCGTTGAAAGGGTAACATCCGCACCAGTAAAAGTCGGACCTTCTGTGTCCATTACGACAATCGCTTGCACGTTGTCTTCGCCTGCATTATTGGTCGTAATAACTTGTCCAGTACACCAGTCTAAAACCGTCCATGTTCTTAAAACCTTAAAAACAGGAGAGCTTGTACTATTTCCAAATCCACAAATACCCAAGACATTGTCACTGTACGTTACCGAGTAATTACAGAACGTTCCCAAGCCTACACTTGGCACACCTGCACCCGTCGGACGAGCAGGATTTGAATTCGGTACATTATTCGTCAAACGCACATCATTCACTGCCATACTCGTCAAATCAAAACCAAAGCCATTTGGTCCAACAGGAAATTCAGTTCCAAAACCTGCAATGATATCTGGATGTAATTCTGTCGTATCAATGATGTTTGGATTCGCAGCGTATTGCTCGCAAGTCCAATAGATATCTTCTGGGAAATCTACATCGTCTGGTCGCGTAATCGTAATGATTTGCTCACATTCTGCAGATTGCATCCCGCCTGCATCTACTGCACGGTACGTTCGAGTGACCGTTACAAAACCTGCAACATCATCATTCGGTACGGCATCCGTACAATTATCATCTGTATTGAAAACTTGATTTAATAAAATCTCGTCTGGGTCAGCATCGCAATTGTCGATACCCGTAACGCCCATTCCAAAAGGAGGCAAGGCATCCATACAAGTAATCGTAATTGGCTGACAATCAATCGTCGGCGCAATCGAATCTTCAATCAACAACAGAGAAGAACAGTTATTGCCAGTTGGCACATGTGTTACCGTTCCCGTAACCGTTTGACCGATATAAACGCTTGTAATTGGATTTGGTACTCCTTGTCCAAATTCGTCTGTCAATGTGACCATATAATCATCCACACAACCGAAGTCTCCTTCTAAAATAACATCAGCGGTTACCAAAGCTTCACAGGTTGGTCCTAAAACAACGGTTACGTCATTATTACAACCTTGGAAAGTTGGTGTCGCTTCAATTTCAAAAGCAGCGGTTATGCTATCTTCACAACCCGGGTCCGTTGGGTCATTTCCACCCGCCGTTCCTGCATCAAAAGTATAAGTCAATAAGAAATTACCCATTCCTAAAACGGTTGGGTCAATCTCCGTTACGATATTTCCGTTGATGGTAAAAACGCCTGTTCCAGCAATACCTGCACCTGCATTTCCTTCTAAAACAATCGGCGTCGTTCCTGCACAAATTGTTGCCGACAAATCCGTAACAATTACTGGGTCTGGATAGTAACAAGTGTTTGTAAATTCTAAAACAACACCCGGAAAGAATGGACTGGTTGCAGAAATGGTATATCCTTGTCCATCAAAATGATTCCCAACTAAAGTATATTGAATCATGCCGCCCATTGCTGGTTGTTCCGTAAACATGGTGCCAGCAGTGAAGGCTACGCCTGTGTTCGGGTCAATCAAAGTCGTTGCTTGAACTGCCCACAGTTGACCGCTGCCCATTGCAGTGATAAACACCGTTTCTTCAAACCGTTCATTACCAAGACAAGTACAAGGGTCATCAATACTTGGCGTTTCTGTATTTGCAATGGTTGGCGTCGTACATGCGTTTGAAGCGAATACGCTAAGGGTAGCAATACAAGTATCTGTATTTCCCGCCGCATCGGTTGCGGTCAAAGTTACGATGTTGTTGCCAACGTTATTACAATCAAAATTAATTACATTAAGGCTTAAAGCCAAACTTGCGTTGCAGTTATCTGCGCTTCCATTGTCCACTTCAGCGGCTGTTAAAGCATAACTGCCCGCTGCATCCAAAGTTATTTGAATGTCTTGGCAAACAGCCGTTGGGTCAATGTTATCTTGAACGGTTACGACAGTGGTACAAGTTGCTGTTTCACCGTTATTTGCAGTGACGGTTAAGGTAACATTATTGTTTCCTAAGTCGGTGCAAGTGAACGCGGTTTGCGAAGCAGCAATCGTCATCACGCCACAGTTGTCCATACTTCCGTTGTCAATTTGAGCAGTGGTAATGCTTGCATTTCCAGCCACATTCAATTGAACAGTGATATTTTGACAAACAGCCGTTGGAGGCATGATGTCTTCGATGGTTACGATAGCGACACAAGTTGCCATGTTTCCACTATTATCGGTAACGGTCAAGGTGACGTTGTTGTTGCCAATTTCAGCACAAGTAAAGGTCGTTTGTGAAGTCACTAAGAAAGCAATTCCACACGCATCAGTGCTACCATTGTCAATTCCTGCACCGGTAATGATTGCCATTCCGTTAGCATCCAATTGAGTGGTAATATTTTGACACATTGCCACAGGATTCATGTTGTCTTCGACGGTTACAGTCGCGGTGCATGTTCCACTATTGGTATTGTTGTCCGTTGCTGTTAAAGTTACGGTTACATCGCCGATATTTGCACAAGTGAACGCGGTTTGCGAAAGCATCAAATTAGCAATGCCGCAAGCGTCGTTGCTGCCGTTGTCAATTTGAGCGATTGCCAAAGTTGCGTTGCCGGCTGCATCCAATTGAAGGGTTGCATCCATACAAATCGCGGTTGGATTTACGTTGTCTTCAACGGTTACCGTTGCCGTACAATCGTCGGTCATTCCGTTGTTGTCTTCGACCGTTAAAGTCACCGTGTTTGCACCAATGTCAGCACAAGTGAAGGTATTCGGTAAAACAGAAAGCGTCATCGTTCCACAAGGCGCAGAACTTCCGCCGTCTACCAATGTCGCGTCAAGCGTTGCGTTGCCCATAGCGTCCAATTGAAGGGTTGCATTTTGACAAGCAGCCGTTGGAACAGAACTATCAGTTACGGTCACCACTGCCGTACAAGTATTCGTATTATTGGAAGCATCTGTAACCGTCAAAGTCACATTATTTGTTCCCACTTCATTACAAGTAAAGGTATTTAGTGAGACACTCAACGTTGCGATATTGCAATTGTCCGTGCTACCATTGTCAATTTGCGCAGCCATAATGGTTACACTTCCTGATACCCCAACGCCAACTGAAATATCTTGACAAACCGCCATTGGGTTTTCGTTGTCATTGACAGTAACCGTTGCGTTACAAGTTGCCGTGTTGCCGTTCATATCCGTTACGCTCAAAACAACTGGGTTGGCACCAATAGTTGTACAATCAAAGTTAAAAATATCTGAAACGATACTCATGAGGTCACAAGCATCAGAACTACCATTATCAATTTGCATTGCATTGATGGTTACATTTCCAGTATTGTCTAAATCAACTGCAATGTTTTGACATAAAGCGATTGGGTCAGTGTTGTCTTCAACAGTTACGTCAGCGGTGCAAGTGGACATATTTCCAGCAGCATCTTCGACGGTTAGTGTTACGATGTTTATACCAACATTTGTACAATCAAACATATTCGGCGTAGCGGTCAAATTTATTGCGCTACAAGCATCGGTGCTGTTGTTGTTAATCAAAGCTGGGTCAAGCGTGATGTTGCCGTTTGCATCCAATTGAATGGTTACATTTTGGCAAATCGCAACTGGAGAAACCGAATCTTCAACCGTTACTGTTGCCGTACAAGTTGCTGAATTGGTATCGGTATCAATCACGGTCAACGTCACCGTATTGTCGCCCATATTTGAGCAATCAAAAACGTTTGGTGAAACCATGATACTTGAAATTGCGCAATTGTCGGAACTACCATTATCAATTTGTGCCGCAGTGATTGAAGCATCGCCGTTGGCATCCAATTGAATGATGAGGTCTTGACAAACCGCCATTGGATTCTCTGTATCTTGAACAGTTACCGTAGCGTTACACATTGCTGTGTTTCCATTGCTATCTTCAACGCTTAAAACAACGTTGTTTACACCAATTTCAGTACAAGTAAAAGCATTTGGAAAGGCATCGTAATTAACAATACCACAAGCATCAGCGCTTCCGTTGTCAAGGTCATTTCCAGTAATGGAAGCATTGCCAACAGCGTCTAATTGAATGATGATATTTTGGCAAACCGCTGTCGGGTTAATATTGTCTTGAACGACTACATTGGCGTTGCAAGTTGACATATTTCCATTGTTGTCTGTTACGGTTAAAACCACAGTATTACCTCCCATATTTTCGCAAGTAAACGCAGTTTGGGAAGCCACTACAGAAGCGATTCCACAAGCGTCGTTGCTACCGTTGTCGATGTCAGCTGCAACGATTGCCGCATTGCCAGCAGCGTCCAATTGAACGGTGATGTTTTGACAAATTGGGTTTGGATTAACGTTGTCTTCCACCGTTACTGTTGCAGTACAAGCGTCGGTATTTCCATTATTATCTGTTGCCATTAAAGTAACTGGATTGGCACCAATATTCGTACAATCAAATGTGTTAGGCGCAACTACTAAAGTCGCAATTCCACACGCATCCGAACTTCCGTTATCAATATTTGCTGCGGTAACGGTTACCATTCCAGCTACATTTAATTGAGCAGTGAAATTTTGACAAACAGCCATCGGTGCTCCGTTGTCTTCGACGGTTACGGTTGCCATGCAATTGGTCGTCATTCCGTTGTTTGCAGTCACGGTTAAAGTCACCGTGTTTGTGCCTACATTTCCACAAGTGAACGTATTTGGAGAAACACTCAACATCATTGTTCCGCAAGGTGCAGAACTTCCGCCGTCTACTAAGGTCGCATCAAACAGAATGTTACCCGTTGCATCCAATTGAATGGTTGCATTCATGCAAACCGCAGTTGGTGCATTTGAATCAGTAACGGTTACCGTTGCGCTACAATTGTCGACGTTTCCATTGGTATCCGTTACAATTAAAGTCACGGTATTTGCACCAATATCTGCGCAAGTAAATAAGGTTTCATTTAAAAATAACATTGCAATTCCACAGGCATCAGTACTCCCATTGTTAATTTGAGCAGGAGTAATCGTCGCACTACCACTCGCGTCAAGAGCGATTGAAATATTTTGACAAACTGCATTCGGTGCAACATTGTCTTCGACGGTTATAACAGCATTACAAGTTGCAGTATTTGCATTATTATCCGTCACTGTTAAAACGACGGTATTTCCACCGATATTTGTACAGTCAAAATTAGTCATATCTAAACTCATACTGGAAATGCCACATGCATCTGCGCTGCCACTGTTCACTTGAGCTGTTGTTAAAACGGCATTGCCAGTTGCATCCAATTGAAGGGTTACATTTTGGCAAACAGCAGTTGGATTGGTTGTATCATTTACCATAACCAAAGCGTTACAAGAAGACATATTTCCACTAGCATCTTCTACCGTTAAAACAACGTTATTTGAACCAACGTTGGCACAAGTAAAAGTTGTTTGCGAAAGCATTGAATTGATGATTCCACAAGCATCAGAGCTTCCGTTATCAATTACATTAGCAGCTAAAGTCACATTGCCCGTTGCCTCCAAATTAAGGGTTGTATTTTGACAAATAGCAACTGGAGAAACTGGGTCAAGAATGGTAACGGTTGCATCACAGGTTGCTGTATTATTATCCGTATCTGTTGCGGTTAAAGTCACCGTATTTGCTCCTAAGTTTAAACAATCAAAAGTGTTAGGCATCACGGATAAAGTGACGCTTCCACAATTGTCATTGCTACCGTTGTCGATTTGAGCCGCAGTAATTGAAGCGTTGCCATTGGCATCTAAATTAACGGTGATGTCTTGGCAAATTGCTATTGGATTTTCAGTGTCTTGAACAGTAACAATTGCCGTACAAGTTGAAGTATTTCCGTTATTATCGGTGACGGTCAAAGTCACGTTGTTTACAATACCCACATTCGCACAAGTAAATGCATCTGGAGATACTGCTAAAGTGGCAATTCCACAAGTATCTGCACTGCCATTGTCGATTTCTGCACTTGTAACCGTTGCGTTGCCCGCAGCATCCAATTGAACGGTTGCATTTTGACAAACAGCCGTTGGGTCAGTTACGTCTGCAACACCTACAAAAGTAGTGCAGCTATCCGTGTTTCCATTGGCATCAGTAACGGTCAAAATGACTTGTATATTTCCAACGTCTGCACAAGTAAAGACAGTTTGAAAAGCAGCAAAAGTCAACATTCCGCAAGCATCAGAACTTCCGTCGTTTAAATCTGTAGCTGCAATCGTAGCTGTACCATTGGCATCCAATTGAATGGGTACAACACCTTCGCACATTGCCATTGGGGCAACATTGTCTTCAACAGTGACCACTGCTACACAATTATCCGTATTTGATGAATTATCGGTAACCGTAAGGGTTACGTTATTTGTACCCACATTTGCGCATGTGAACGCAGTTGGATTAGCCATTAAAGACATAATTCCACAATTGTCCGTGCTGCCACCGTCAATGTCTGCAGCTACGATAGTTGCATTTCCAGCAGCATCCAATTGAACGATGATGTTTTGACAAACCGCATTGGGGGTTTCATTATCTTGTACAATGATATCAATGGTACACATTGCTTCATTGCCTGCACCATCGGTTGCTGTCCAAATAACAGTCGTTGTTCCAATAGAGAAGTTTTCCCCTATTAAAGTATTGGTGTCTGACCGGTCGTTTTCAATCGTAACGTTTGGGCAGTTATCTAAAAACGTTGGATTGAAGGTTGTCCCAGGTTGCATAAATCCACAAGTACCAGAGTCGGTATTTACAGTCAATACTGCTGCTATTGGGCAAGTAACGACTGGATTCTCATTGTCATTAACGACTACGTTAAAGCTACAATTTTCAACGTTGCCATTGATGTCCGTTGCCACGTATTGCACGATGGTTGTGCCACTATTGAAAACTTCGTTCGACGCATCATTGATGCCCGTATTTGGAGAACTTGCAGCAGTTACGCCAGAAAGGTTATAAGTCAAAGTTGCAACGCTACAGTTATCCGTTGGCGTAGCAGGAATTGAAACATTGCCTTTTGTACACATCCCTCCATCAACATTTACAGTCATCGTTGGCTGGTAAGCACTACAATCTAAAGTAGGCTTTTCTACATCATTTACGGTTACGGTAAAACTACAATCATCACTGTTTCCAGAGTTATCCGTTAAAACATAAACAACGGTGGAGACGCCTAAATTGAAATCAAATGTATTGGAAATAATACCTGTGCCCGTGCTTGTTGTTTGACCTGAAATGGAATAAGTCAAGGTCAAATTCCCAGCACCACAATCATCACTTTGCGTGACAGGCGTTAGGTTAAAGCCATCGGCTGTACAAACGCCAGCAACTGTATTTGCAGCAACGCCAGCAGTCAATGAGCCACAATTCAACATCGGTGCTGAACCTGCGCCCATATCCGTGACCGTGACGTCAAAAGTACAAGTTAATGGTGTTGTTCCATCAGAAAAAACATAGGTAACAGTCGTTGTTCCTTGCGGAAACATATCGCCTGATGCGTGGGTTTGACTTTGTAAAACATAGTTACAGCCAGTGACCATTGGTTCGGTAAAAGTTACAACTGGTGTACAATTTCCACTGGTCATCATATCAATGTCAGCAGGACAATTAAGTACCATTGGCATGTTTTCGGTAACGGTGACAGTTGCAGTACAGGAAGCCATATTATTCTCCGCATCTTCTACAAAAAGGGTTACTGTATTTGCTCCTAAATCAGCACAAGTAAAAACTGTTTGTGAAGCAGTAAAAATTACCGCTGAGCAAGCATCAGAACTTCCATTATCCAATTGATTTGGAGTAATGGTTGCATTGCCTGTATTGTCTAAAAGGATAGCAATATTTTGACAAATAGCAGTCGGCATTTGATTGTCTTCGACGGTGACGTTGGCCATGCACGTTTCCATGTTTCCATTGTTGTCGATAACCGTTAAAGTGACGACGACAGATGTACCAATATCGGCACAAGTCACGGCATTTGGAGAAACGGAAAGGGACATAATTCCACAGGCATCAGTACTACCGTTGTCAATCTCCGTGGTAGCTATAGTTGCGTTGCCGGTAGCGTCCAATTGAACGATGGCATTTTGACAAATTTCATTCGGGTCGATGTCATCTTGAACGGTTACAATTGCGTCGCAAGTAGCCGTATTGCCCTTCCCATCATTAGCGGTTAAAACGACGGTTACGTTGCCTACGTTTGCACAAGTAAAAGTCGTTTGAGAAGCAGATAAAGTGACGCTTCCACAATTATCAGAACTACCATTGTTAATATCTGTAATGACAATACTGCCATTTCCAGCAGCGTCTAAAATAACAGTGGTATTTTGACAAATAGCCATTGGATTGACATTGTCTTGCACAGTAACAACTGCGACGCAAGCATCACTATTTCCATTATTATCGGTGACGGTTAAAGTCACATTATTTGCACCTAAATTAGCGCAAGTAAAGGTCGTAATATTTGCAGAAGTAATAGCAATTCCACAAGCATCTGTACTACCGCCGTCAATTTGAATAGCGGCAATCGTTGCATTTCCAGCAGCATCTAATTGCGCATTGATATTTTGACAAACAGCCGTTGGGTCAACCATGTCTTGAATGGTCACGACGGCATCGCAAGTATTGCTATTTCCAGTGCCATCAGTTACGGTAAGCGTTACGGTATTTGTACCAACATTAGCGCAAGTTAGAACACTTGGAGAGACGGAAAAATTCACCGTTCCGCAGTTGTCAGAACTACCATTATTGATGGTTGCAGCAGTCACTGTGACGTTACCTGCATTGTCCAATTGAACCGTTGCAGACATACATATTGCCATAGGGAGAACGTTTTCTTCAACAGTAACAATCGCGGTACAAGTTGCAGTATTTCCATTGACATCATTAAGCGTTAAAACAACAGTATTTGCGCCTGTATTAGCGCAAGTGAAGGCCGTTGGAGAAGCGGAGATAGAAGCAATTCCGCAGTTGTCAGAACTACCGCCGTCAATTTGGGCAGCAGTGATTGTTTCATTTCCCGTTCCATCTAATTGAATGGTGATATTTTGACAAACAGGGTTTGTTGCTGCATTATCAATAACGGTAACGTCTGCGGTACAAGTTGCAGAATTTCCATTATTATCGTTAACGGTTAAGGTGACAGAATTTGGATTTGTTGCAATGTCAGCGCAAGTAAAAACCGTTTGCGAAAGCGAAAAACTAACATTATTACAGTTATCAGAGCTACCATTATCAACGCTTGCTACTGAAACAGTTGCATTGCCGTTGGCGTCCAAAATAGCATCAACATTTTGACAAACAGGTGTCGGGTCCATATTGTCTTCGATGGTAACGATAGCAACACAAGTCATGCTATTCCCGGCAGCATCAGTGACCATTAAAGTGGCGTTGACATTCCCAATATTACTACAGTCAAAAGAGTTTGGAAGAACCATTACCGAAGCAATATTGCAGTTGTCAAAACTGCCATTATTGACATCCGCAGCGGTAATACCTACACCACCTGCTGCATCTAATTGAACGGTAATATCTTGACAAATCGCCGTTGGGCTAATCAGATCTTGAACAGTAACAGTCGCGGTACAAGTTGCAGAATTTCCATTCGCATCGTTAACGGTCAAGGTCACGGTATTTGCACCTAAATTAACACAAGTAAAAGCGGTAACATCCAAAGTAATCGGACCCAAACCACAGGCATCATTGCTACCATTGTTGATTTGCGCAGTCGTAACCGCTGCATTGCCCGCAGCGTCCAATTGAACGGTTGCATCCATGCACAAAGCAGTTGGCGAAACATTATCCTCAACGGTAACGATTGCCGTACATTGGTCGGTATTTCCAGCATTGTCAGAAACGGTTAGGGTGACATTATTTGCACCTACATTAGCACAAGTGAACGCCGTTAGAGAAGCCGTAAAATTAAGGTTCGTACAATTGTCCGTACTTCCATTATCTAAAGCAGCAGCTGCGATGGTTGCACTGCCCGTTGCATCCAATTGAACCGTAATATTTTGACAGTTCGCTGTTGGAGTTTCATCGTCTTCTACGGTAATTGTAGCGGTACAATTTGAATTGTTACCATTCGCATCAACGACGGTTAAAACAACAACATTTCCACCAATATTTGTACAGTTAAATGTACTAAGGTCGAGCGTTGTTGAAACAATATTACAAGCATCACTACTTCCGTTGTCAATGCTTGCAGCAGGAACGGTAAAATTACCTGTAGCGTCCAGTTGAATCGTCAAATTTTGACAAATTGCTTGAGGTGCAATGTTGTCTTCTATGGTAACGGTTGCGTTACAACTCGCCATATTATTAGAGCCATCCGTTGCGGTTAAAACAACAATATTTCCACCAACATTTGAACAGTCAAATGTACTGATGTTAATTGATAAAGTGACTGTTCCGCAATTGTCAGAACTGCCACCATCAACTTGGCTTGCCACGATACTCGCATCGCCATTGATATCGGATGGAATCGTGATATTTTGACAGACTGCAATTGGATTTGTAGCTTCTTCAATCGTCACCACAGCGGTGCAACTGGAGTTTTGTCCTCCCTCGTCTTGAATCAATAAAGTTACGGTATTCGCACCAATATCATCGCAATCAAAATTACCAGGGATGATATTAAATAGTATCATTCCACAGTTGTCTGTGCTTCCATTATTTACTGCATCATCCGCAATTGTGATATTGCCTGTTGCATCTAATTGAACAGTAATATCCATACAAATCGCAATCGCAGGCATAGTATCTTCAATCGTAATAATCTGAGTTGTCGTAACTGCACCTCCACAAGTTGTGGATGCGGTGTAGGTACGAGTGATAATAAGTGGGTCGCCGTTGTTGCCGCTTCCGCCATTATTGGTATAGGAAGTTTCCGTAACAGCAACTGCGTTGCCAATGCAATCTACTGAAGTCGGTGCAGGCGGGGCGTTGGCAAGACATTGCTCGTTAAAGTTACCATCTCCCGAAAAAACAGGGATGCATAACGTCGGGTCAACCATTGTGGTCAATGTTCCCATCATCATATCCGTGCTACCATCAGATTCATTGATTTCATAGTCAATGTTAATTTGATAAGCTTCGCAGGCTGCTGGATTAGCAGGAATACGCGTTCGGAGGCCTACTTCTGTAACGATGACGACGCAGCACATGGCTGGACATCCATCATCACTCGCAGCATCAGCTATAGGAATCAACGATTCGTCTGCAAATGGGCCCGCAGGCGTGAGGGACATTCCTGTGAATTGGGGCGAAAAACCGCCCGTAACACATTGGGAAAAGCCAGTCAAGTGGCAACACAAGACTAGCAAACTGGTGACTAACAAAGTCAAAATTTTACCAGCAAAAAAGGAGGTCAGAATCTCTTTTTTCATAGGATTATAATTGTTAAACGGCTCATGGTTGACGGTGGACGGCTCACGGCATGGCGCGGACGTACATTGGTCGAATATGAACCAAGGATTAGAATGGAAGAAAGGCTTTGAAAACAGCGGGATAGGTGTTAAATACAGGTGAGTATTTTAAAAGAGTTTCCCAAATATTTTCACCAATTCTTCTTGTATTATTCAACTATCAAAATTGATGGTTGAAATCTAAACTTCAGAAAATGGCAAACCAATAATCAGCTTAACGATGGTAAAATCGCAAGAAATCAGTTTGTTATGCACTGAAGGATTTAGCTTAGAACGGCTCACGGTGTGGTTTAAATCATGGTGATTTTTAAAATCACGCTGATTTAGCTTTAACTACTTCTTGAGAATGATGGAATGGCGGCCCATTACTGGGACTTTTGGATATAATTTGTAAAAGCATAGTTGTCAGTGTTTCAAAAGTTATAAAAAAATACTTAAATCGGAATACGGGATGTTGTCTTTAAAGTCGGTTTCATATACATATTTATTTTAATATATGAAATAATTATGCCATGTTTTGAGGACGGCGGACGGTTGACGGTGAACGGCTCACGGTGGGGGCGGTAGGTTTTGATAATCAAAGGGTTATGAAAACTAGGCTATAAACTAAAAACTCAACAGATTTTTCATATTGATTGTGACTAATTCTACTTTAAGACTCTTAAATCTGATATAAAAACAAAGGGAGTTTGAGGGATAAAAGTGGTTTGCAAACCGCTTTTATCCCTCAAAACTCCACTCGCGCTGCCGCAGGCAGCGCGCACTGGATTTTTTGAAGCCCGAAAATCTTGCGATTTTCTCGCTTCTTATTTTTTTAGCAATCGCTTGTTACCCTTTACTACTCCATACTGAGTTAAACTCAGTCATTTTTAAAATCTGTTGAGTTGTCAGCTTTAAGGGGTTATCTAATTCAAAATGGCTGGTTCTGTACTTTGTCTGACTTGTTTGGTAGTGGCGTTGCTTTTAAAAATGAGGAATTGCGGTTACATTTGGAATTGAAATTTATTGCTCTTATTCTCTAATTTAAAAAATTGACATAAAAAAATTGTACTCTTATCTGGCTATTTTATCTTTATGAATATTTCACCCTTAGCTGCTCAGGGCTGGTTTAATGAGGGGTATACTTGGGTTTATAAGTACCGTTGTTGCTGGGGATTCCAAAGGGGATATGAAGAAGTTTGGGTAGATGGCGATACGATAATCAACGGACAAGCTTGTAAAGTTTTGAAAAATCAGATATCTACAGTTACCGTTTTACCAGACCCAAGTAATGATACTATCGTTTCGGTCGGTGACGCATACTTTGTTTATGAACAATCGGATAGTGTTTTTATATACGATGAAAGTGAGGAGGAATTTCTTCTTATTTATGATTTCCATCTTGATTTCGACTACTATCCTATTTACTATATTGGAGACTGGGTAGTAGGTCCCTGCCTCGGAGGAATTACTTTTTTCCAACTTTCTGACACCACGAGTTTACAAATAGGAAGTCAACACCGGCGGGTACAAAATTTACTGGTTTCAGATATAGATTATGCCATAGAAGCACATTATATATCCGTTATTGAAGGAATCGGTGCGGTCAAAAAACCACCATTTGACAATCCAATTCCGTTAACTGGTGAAGATTTTGGTCATATTATCCTTGATTATGCTTATCCATGTGCCGACGGAGATAATAGAGATTTTTGTAGCTTTACTTCAAATGAAGAGGAATATAATCCCAATGATAAAGACTGTTACGGACTCCCTATGCCCGTTGCAGTTGATGATTTATCCATAATCTACTCTACCTACAATCTTTATCCAAATCCAGTCACCACTCATTTTTCTATTCAAAGTGACTTAAATTTAAACATCAAAAAAGCAACTATTTTTAATTCAAAAGGTAGCGTTGAAAAAATTATTCATCGACCAAACGACAAGATTGATATTAGCAATTTAGCGGCAAGTATTTACATTCTTAAAATAGAAGTTGGAGCTGAAATAATTTATAAAAAACTCTTGAAACAATAGTCTTTACCCAATAAATCGCTTAAACTCCGCCCGATGATTCTTTCCAATCGTCAACACTTTATCGTTCTTCATTTTAACCATATTGCCTTCGACATAAGCGATGTGCTTTCGGTTGACGATAAAGGATTTATGAATTTTAAAAAAATCATTGCTGGGTAGTTGTTCTTCAAAACTCGTGAGCGTTCGCGGGGTTAAATGAAACTCATTTTCGAGCCAAATTTTGACATAATTGCCATAACTTTCGACATAAAAGATATCGGATATGTTGAGCTGAACATGGCGTTTGCCCAATTTTATAAACAAGTGATTTTGCTCGTCATTCGTAAGCATTTTATTGGTCAAAACAGGCGGCTTATCTGCATTCTTTAATTGAAATAATTCATACGCTTTATTCGTCGCTTTCAAAAAACGGTCGAAGCGAAATGGTTTTAATAAATAATCACAAACGTCTAATTCAAAACTTTCCAAGGCATATTCTTGATAGGCAGAAGTTATGATAACTAAGGGCTTTTTAGTCAAGGTACGGAGAAAATCCAAGCCTTTTAATTTCGGCATATTGATGTCTAAAAAAAGCAGGTTAATTTCTTGATTGCGCAACACCGATAAGGCATCCGTCGCGAGATAGCACTGCCCAACGATGTCAATGTGTTCGGTGTCTTTGGCGTATTCAAGGATGATTTTGTGGGCGAGGGGTTCGTCGTCGATGATGAGGGCTTTTAGTTTCATATCTTTTACTATTTTCAATTGAGTTTAATTTTTAAGGTAGTAATAAACTCATTTTTTCCTTCCTCAATTTCAATATAATGTGCTTTTGGAAACCGCAATTCCAAACGACGTTTCAAATTTTCCAAACCGATTCCAGCTGGCTCCTTCAACTGCTCTTCAACTGAATTTTTGCAAACAAACACCAACTGATTCCCTTCTGTTTTCAACGAAAGGTGCAAAAAACAATCATTTTCCGCAGGTTCAACACCATGTTTAAACGCATTTTCAACAAAGGTAATAAAAAGCAAAGGTGGAATTTTTAAATGCTCGTCCTCAATATTTTTTTCAAATTTAAAATCTAATTTTTTCGCTAATCGAATCTGCTGCAACTGGATATAATCTTCAATATACTTGACTTCTTCTTTTAAAAACACGTGTTTTTCCTTGCCTTTATAAATGACATAACGCATCAATTCAGAGAGTTGCAAAATAACTTCTGGTGTCTGCTCACCTTTGGTCAAACTCAGCGCATACAGATTGTTCAACGTATTGAAAAAGAAGTGTGGGTTGATTTGTTGCTTGATTAAATTGAGTTCCGTCTCCGATTTTTCCGCCGCCAAATTTGCCAATTCTTTTGATTGCCGAAACCATCGAACAATCATAATAAAAGGAATACTCATCAACATGCCGAAGAAGGGAACGAGGAAGTTAATTTCAGAAAAAATACCAGCGGATGATACTGGATGAATGTCACCGTTTTTGACTAAAGGAATGAAGGCAATAAATTGTGCAGCAATTGGGTAGAGAAAAATGATGGTGGCAAAGAAGCCAAAAATATAGAAAATCAGCCCTTTTTGTTTCAGTAATTTATTGACTAAAAAATAATGGTTGATATAGTAAAAGGCATAATATGGAATAATAATTAGAAAAATTTGAAAAACGGTCGAGACAAATGAACCAATCGTAAATTGCACATCTGCACCGCGGATATAACCGAAAGTAAAGTACGCAATCGCAAATAATACCATCGAAGACCAAATGACTTTTTCTAAAGAAATTTTGGTCGTCCAACGTTTAATATGCTGATTTTTTTGCCCATATTTACTTACTTGAATGCCCATTTCTGCAACGATAAATAGAAGTGCGGTAGTCTGGATGGCAACCATGCCTATCCCCAATTCAACCATTGTTGAAGCCACTTTTGCAAACAAAAACTTCACCAACTGAGGGTGCAAAAGGAAGCAATATACCCAAAGTCCAATAATTGCCAGCCGAGGTATTCGCTGCGACAACCAATCCCGAAAAACGACCAATAAGAGTACGGGTGAGAATGCCAAACTGGTTTTGAAAATAAGCGTCCAATAGTTCCCCCAAGTCTGTTCGTCGCAATTATATAGGGCGATATTACTCGAAAAAAAGATAGCTGCGAGGAATATCCAAATGTTGTTGGTTAGTAAAAGATGCTGTGTTTTTTTGAGAAATTGCTGCATGATTCGTCCTTTTTTAGAATGGTCAGAGAATCGGTAATAAATCGCCGTTCTGTTAAATAATGATTCAAATTTCGACCAATCTATTGGATGAGGGAAATATGGATGGTAAAGGGGATGATTTTCGTGATGAACGGAGTAAAATTAACAAAAAAAATGTCCCGACACCGCCGAGACATTCAAAGTTAAGAACTAAACATACTATAAGAAAATATTGCATTGTGTTTTGGAAGTGGTTAACAGTTGACGGCATACGGTTGACGGAGGCTACCGATTAAAATTAAATATTGAAGTAAAAAAATGTCATTTCCTACTACGCCCCCGTCCACCGTTGACCATCTACGGTCCGCCGTTTTTACGCATCAAACTGGTACAAATCCAGCGTTTCGATAATGCGAACTAATTTTTTTGCGTAGTTTTCATCTGTAGCATAGCCAGCTTTTTTTAAGCCTTTTGCCCAACCTTTGTAGTCTTTTTGAGACAAGTTTTTCAGGTGGACGTAGCGTCTAGTGCTCAATAAATTCGAGTGTTCCCGGTAACTTTCCCAATCCGAATTAAAGACGCGAAACATATCGAATTCGTCGTCGTCTTTGTAATTTCGGCAGGTACAATCTTTGCATTTTTTGCGGCATTTGATACCAAAGTGATTTTTAGATTCATTGACAAGGCGACTAGCACCTGCATCTGTTTCCAATAAACCTTGCGCCAGAGTGATGCTCGCAGGAATCCCAAATCGCTCCTGTTCCGCAATCGCAACTCGGGCAAAACGCTCCACATATTGACGGCAAATCTCCATTTTTTCATCAACAATTTTGTACGGTACACCTTTCTTGCTAGCATAATTTCTATTCAAAATGAAAGACAAATTGTTGAATTGCGATGCTTTTAATTTATGGTTAGTCGCCACTCTTTCAACTTCCTTAGGTGCAATTTTTTTAGCTACTTTTCTAGTACTAAGACCTGCAATTGCGCTCAAGTTAACCTTCGGTTTCGGCTTATTATTTGTCAAAATGGGCGCTGCAGCTGTAGCCATACCACCAAATGAGGCGGGCATTTTTTGTACTTCTGAAATATCCGAAATCTCCTCATGATTTTTATCACTAAAGTTGACCTGAATATTAACATCTTTATTAAAAATAATGTGTAGTGCAAAAATTGCCAACACAATCTTGAACCAATGCTGACCAATTTTTTCGAGAGAGCTTCGGTATTGTTGGTTAAATAGGGGCTTGTCACGGTTTAATTGAAATGCAGTCATCGTTACTTACTTTTATCATGTTGTGAAATAGTGAAAAGTGGTTTTTTGGTTTTCAGCTTTTGGTCTTTACGAAAATCACAAGGATTAAAATTTAGTACTCAATAAAGACTTTGCTGCTTTTTTGTTTTAAAATGTTTTGACGATGCAAATTTAAAACATTTAATGTCATTAAAACAAATTTTTTTAAACAAATTTTAATAAAACTTTTCAACAAAATAATATTAACAATGGCTATCAAGGGCAATTTATTATTTTAAGTAACTGCTAATCAATTATTTACATTCATATTTTAAATCAAAAAAATCTGTAGAAAATTTCAAAAAACCGTACAACCAATTTGTTTTAAAAAAAAATACGAAAATAAAACAAACCCGTCTTCCATGATTCTTCTGGTTATTTAACAAATGCCGTGATTTCCCCTGAAAAGGACCTCGAGTCCTTTTCAGGGAACAAGCGTTTCTAAAGGGGTATGCCAGACAAAACCTGACTTGTCCCTTTAGAAACCCTTCGTCAATACAGTTTGGCTCGATGCCAAACTGTATTGAAAATACCACAGATTAATGTATTTTACCGAATTTGTCAAAGAAACAAAAAATATTTTCTACCTTCCTTCGTGAAACTAACAATATATGAAAAACAACATCACCCTTATCGTCGACAGCGGTTCTACCAAAGCAGATTGGCGCTTTCTCCAAAATGATAAAGTCATCCATGAATTGCAGACTTTTGGTTTTAATCCCAACTACCATAAAAAGGCAGCAATCATTGAACTTTTGGAAGGAAACTTTAAGTGGGACTACCCTATTAAAGATGTCAATCAAATCCATTTTTATGGCTCAGGCTGCGGTGATAACAAGCGAAAAACCATCATTCGAGAAGCTTTATCCGCCGTTTTTCCAATTAAAAATATAACGGTAGAATCTGATTTATTAGGAGCAGCCCGCGCGACTTGTTTGAAGGAGTCGGGCATTACCGTCATTCTTGGAACGGGTTCAAATACTTTACTTTTTGATGGAGAAAAATCTGTTGATAATGTAGCAAGTCTGGGTTATATTTTAGGTGATGAAGGTGGTGGTAATCATTTAGGAAAAGTACTGTTGCAAGCCTATTTTTATCGAGAAATACCTGCTGAACTAATGAAAAAAATGCACGTTTTAATTCCAGGCAGTCGCAGTGAATTATTGGATAATTTATATTCAGACAATGCAAAACCTGCGCCGTATCTCGCTTCGTTTGCAACCTTTTATTCTGATAATTTAGACCATCCTTTTATTCAAAAATTGGCAACTAAATGTTTTACTGAATTGATTGAACGGCACCTTTTTAAATATGAAAACTGTCAGGAATTGCCTGTGCATTTTGTCGGGTCGATTGGATATTATTTGCAGCCTGTTTTGAAAAAGGTTTTAGCTAAAAACGGGTTGACTTTGGGGAGAATTATTCGGTCGCCGATTGAAGGATTGGTAAAATTTCACAACTCAAGTAACTCGTATTTTCAATCCGGCACCCAAGTAAAGCGCACCTTTTAAAGGGCTACTTAACGCCACTATATTCATCGGGTTGGAAACCCGAATTACTTTACTTATTTTCACGGCTTGAAAAAATGAAAATCCATTATGATGTGATTGATTTTTTGAGGATAAAAACGGTGGTTTGTGTTTTATATATGTGAACCCCCGACTCCTGAAGGGAAGTACATTCGTAGCTTATTTTGAAATTCTGCTAAATGAAAATTAGAAATAACTTCATTTAATTGAAATGATTAAAACACCCTGGATGTATTCCCCTTTAGGAATCGGGGGTTGATTAGACATAAACACAAATCACCCCTTCAAAATCTAGTCCATCCTATCAAAACAATACCCTTACCGATGCCAATCGTCACCATCAACATACCAACCCTCATCAAAAACGCACCAATTGATAATGTCGAACATTATCACTTGCGACCGCTGTTTTTCAATCATCCAATCGCCACGCACCGACGGTTTTCGACAGCAGAAACGAAGTACAAAACTGAGCTAAAAAACTACTTTCGAGGTTATAACTTTGAGCGCGCTAATTCGCATCAATTACTCTGGTATTTATTTAGTCCAGAGATAGAATACAAGATTTACGATTTCAAATTTACCGTAAGCAAACAGTTTATGGAAGGACATTTTGGTGTGGCGAATTTTGAGTTGAAAGGGCAAACGTTCATTTCCTTACCTGGCTTTTTCAACTATATGTTTATTGGGAAAAAGGATGAGTTTGGGGAAGTTGACGTTAAAAAAGAAGCGGAAGGAGCGATAAAATATTTAATCAAAAGTTATAAAAAAGAGGAGAAATCGGGCTTTGACATCACTCGTTTTTACTCAGATAAAAAGGAATTTGTCAAAACGGTTACGCATGAAGTTCGGATAAATAATGGGAAATTTGGTTTTGAGAAAGGAGGCGATATGCCGTGGTTCGCGAGTATCGGAGGCAGTACGGAATTTGATGGTGGTATGGAATTGGAACGGGTCGCGCAAGATTTGAACGGTCGATATCCAGAAGAGTTACATCGAGCACATTATCAGGAAAAATTGGTGGCACAACTGTCTAAAATTATTTACCAAAAAGAAAATACGCCGCTGGTAATTGTCGGTGAAAATGGCGTGGGCAAACACACCATTATTGAAGAAGTGATTTATCGGTATGAAAGTGATTTTTATAAAAAAACAGCGCGTCCAAAACAGCGAATCTGGCATTTAAACCCCAACCGCGTCATTGCAGGAATGAGTATCGTCGGAATGTGGGAAAAGCGGTTTGAAGCCATCTTAAAATTTGTGCAAAAACCATTCACCAACTCTGCACTTTCTGATAAAATTATTGTCGATAATCCAGTTGCCTTGCTACGAATTGGGCGGTCAGCTTCCAATTCATTAACGCTTTCCAATGTCCTAAAATCGTATTTAGAAAAACGTTCCTTACAGGTCATTTTATTGGCAACACCAGAGGAATGGAAAGTGGTACAAGAGCAAGATAGAAGCTTTTCAGATTTGTTTCAAGTGGTGCGTTTGCAAGAGCCAGATTTGGAAACAGCGGTGAAAATTGTATTGGAACAGCGCAAGGCTTTGGAGTTGGAAAACGATGTAGAAATCAATATTCAAGCGATTCATCAGTTATTTACAATTCAGCGTAACTACCTAAAAAACAAGCCCTTGCCAGGCAGCGTAATGAAATTATTGACGCAATTGGCTACGAAACATAAATTTTCAACGGTCGATGCGCAAGAAGTTCGAGATGAATTCAAGGCGTTTTCTGGCTTACAAGAACGGATTTTTGATGAACAAAGTCGGCTCGAAAAAGACGAGGTTCGAGATGTGATTTCGCAAAATCTGGTGGGTCAAAAAGATGCCGTTGATGCGCTTGCCAATGCTGTTCACCTCATCAAAGCCAAGCTGACGAATAAGGACAAACCACTAAGTTCTTTTCTCTTTATCGGACCGACGGGCGTGGGTAAAACGCAGGGCGCGAAAGTCCTCTGTCAATACCTGATGGGCAGCGAAGAAAACCTGCTGCGTTTTGACATGAACGAGTATATCGACGAATCTGCGCTTGACCGTTTGATTGGTGATTATAGCAATCCGGAAGGGCAATTGACGGGCAAGGTCCGCTATCGGCCGTTTGGGGTTGTGCTGTTTGATGAAATTGAAAAAGCGCATCCGAAAGTGCATGATTTATTGCTACAAGTCCTCGACGACGGACGGCTGACGGATAGCCTCGGGCGTACGGTGGATTTCTCGAATACCATCATCATTATGACCTCCAATGTGGGCGCGCGCGAAGTCTCCTTGCAACTCGGTTATGCCACCCAAAGTCGCAACGATTCAGCGATTTATCGGAAGGCCTTGGAGAATAAATTTCGACCAGAATTCATCAACCGAATTGACCAAATTGTAGTCTTTAATCCATTGAGTTTTGAGCATATTTTAAATATTGCAAGGCTACAAATTAAGGAATTGTTGAAGCGCGACGGCTTTGTACGGCGTACCACGATTTTGAATATTTCGCAAGATGCGTTGGAATGGGTTGCCAAACGTGGCTTCGATGAACAGATGGGCGGACGGGCGTTGAAGCGGCAAATTGAGCGGGATTTGACCGTATTATCAGCGGAACAATTGATTTCGACGTACTCCGAAAGTCCGATTATTTTTGATATTTTATTTAAAAATGGGCAGCTTGTTCCGCACATTCAACCCCTAGAATTTGTCGAACCGATTGACTCGGATTGGTTACCAGAAATGCCGGATGAAACCGAAGGACGGCGGTTTTACAATCAGTTATTGAAGTCAATTGAGCATATTGAAAATAGTGTTTCGCGCCACGACCCCAACCGTGAAGAGAACGACGACGGCGTGATTGTAATAGGTAGTGAGGGCGGTAAGAATTTGAACTGGCAACATTATGACTTTAAAGATAAAATGGCGGTGGTGAAAGATGAGGTCATTACGATTCGATTGGGTTTTAGTGACCGTTATTTTCGGGAAGCCCCGGCGATTCCATTGCGATTAAAGCGAGGTCGTGTATTGTTGCGACGAGAGGAAGCGACGAAGGGGATGCGGGAAAATTACAAAGACCAATTGTTTCAAAAAGAGGCGTTGAAGGAATTGAGTGAAGCGTATGAATTTGCGCCACAGCAGTTTGATAGTTTGAAAACGGAATTTGTCAATAACTTCCTGAATGTCGCGTTTTTGAAGATTGCGATGAAGGGCTTTTTGCAAAATCGAGTAGATAAAATTTCGCTACAATTTGAATCCGCTATCGTCGGGATGGGCAAAGCCGAAATTGCGTTTCTGATGAATCTCTATGAGAAATTATTCGTGCGCATGGATGTGACGCATGAGGTCAAAAAAACGCAAAAGGAAATCACTGCCGAAGGACATTCCTTGCTCGAAATACTGCAAGGCGAGGCGGGTATCCACCTATTTTATAAAGCGCACCAAAATCCATTGCCGATAAAATTAATCATCACAGACTTGGATGCTAAGCGCAAGAAACGCCCTATTTTTAAGGTAATTCGGATTTATGATGGGAATAATACGCTGACGGATTTGCGGACGGGCTTTACAAATGATGTACAGATTACGGCGGATGAATTTAAGTTGTTGTTGTTTGGGGGAGTGAAGGAAAGGGTAAGGAGGGAGTTGCGGGTTTT
>JBLHWU010000061.1:0-28484 GCA_047629355.1 Saprospiraceae bacterium
TTGAAAACCTTTATTCGATTCTTAGTCCAATCATTGAAGGCATATTCTCAACCCCTTTGGGTCAAAACATAAAGTGCTGATAATCAACAAATTAATTCATAACAATATACTGATGTATAGTAGTATGTAAAATTATTTAATATTCTCTCTAAAATAAGTTTAAAATAGCTCTAATTTACAAATATTCAAACAGAAGTCACGATATGAAAATCTACTTAACAGCCTTATGTTTACTGCTTTTCGGGTGGATATTTTCAAACAATCCATCAAAAACAGCTACGCTCAATCTACCGATGCCTGTCCTCAATTGTGAGAGTCCTTTTTTAAAAGCTATCGGCAGCCCTAATGACGATAATATTTGCTTCGATATGGTTCAAGATAATACGGGCAATTTTTGGATAAGTGGCAGAGAAAATAATCAATCAATGTTGCTCCAAGTCAATTCAGACGGCGAGATTTTACAACAGTTAGGATTCGATTTTACTAATGGTGAGGATTTTTCTAGGTTCCTACTCCTTGATTCTGATGGCATGTTGCTAACCGACGGACGAGACCAACCCACCCCCTACTGAAAATTATTTTTTTTTTAAAATCAACCCGGTTACCGCCGAGATTATTTGGTCAAAAAAACATCCAATTCTTGCCTATTCTCGCCTTGAACGTATCACAGAAATTGAGCCTAATGGAAACTACATCATCAGCGGAATGATTGAGACTTCTGGGCAAGAGCTCAATTGTTTTATGATGGAAATTGATAGAAATTCGGGGGATGCAATTTGGCAAAAAAAATATCACTCCGGTACAACAGATGTACTCCAACAGCTCCGTATTTACAACAATGCCATATACGCTGTGGGGGTTATTAGAGCCGGTGGTATTGATAAAATTCGTCCATTTATCATGAAGACGGATATGACGGGGAATATTTTGTGGACTAAATATTATTTGAAATTGCTTAATAACAGCAGACGCCTTTAATATCCAAGACTTTATTTTTAAAGACGACCAAATGATTTGCATTTTGCGGGGCAATTTAAACGGTAGCAATCTCGATAACGCGCGTACTTATTTGTTAGAAGTAGATTTGGAAGGTGACTTGATTTCTTCTCATGAATATAGTTTTGTCGGACAGAATCCGACAAATGGTTCGCATATAATTCCTTTCGATAATGGATTCATGATTACGGGATATTACGAACTTTCGCCAACTTTCAACGCCTATTTTATGCGTTTAGATGAAAATTTCAACCCAGTAATTGGTAAGAGTGTTGAGATTCAAAGTTTAGACCGTACAACACCCACCTTTTTCAATGGAGAGATATTCTTTGCCTCTCAATCTGCGGTTATTAATCCTGGTCCAGAACGAGAAATTCTCTTCGGAAAAATTGATATGAATAATCCTGAAATACCTGAACAATGTAGTTATTTTTCCGACCTCATTATAGAAAAAGTCAACCTCGAAAATACCTTCTCCGCAACATTTACCTTAACTCAAAACTCCGTTAATAATTTCACTATTTCACCAACAAACCTCAATCTCCCCATTAACAACATTTGCGAATGCGTGGACATAGAAACCGAAGTTTGCGATAACAATATTGACGACGACGGCGACGGGCTCATTAATTGTGACGATCCTGATTTGCAAGATAGCTGCTGCTGTTTTGTACCGCCAATACTCAATTTAGGCGTTGATTTTTCCTTTTGTGAAAATGAGAACACCCTACTCAATGCTGGAAATGAATTTACTTCCTATACTTGGCAAGATGGTTTTCAAAATCAAAACTATTCAGTTAACAGCGCGGGTCTTTACACTGTTGAAGTAGAAGATGAATGTGGCAATATTCAAACCGATTCTATTGAAATTGGCGTTTTAAGCGCCCCTTTCACTCTGGATACTGTGATGATTTGTGAAACCGATACCGCATTCATTTTTGGCAATCCGCAAACGGAATCAGGCAATTATACTGGCAACTTTTTTGCCGAGAATGGCTGCGATTCTGTGCATCAAACAACATTGCAAGTCGTGGAAATTTTACAATCTTTCGAGGAAACAATGATTTGTTCTGGCGACTCCATTTTAATTTTCGGTAATTTTGAAAACATAGCAGGTAATTATTTTCAAAATTTAACGAGCGAGTCAGGCTGCGACTCTATCCATACCATTACGTTAGAAATCGTGCCCGAAATAACCGTTGATTTTCAAACCTTACCGACTTGCGAAAATCAAGATAATGGATTTGTACAAGCCTTTGTTTCTGGCGGGATTGCTCCTTATAAATATCTTTGGGAAACCGCCAACCAGAATACAGATACCCTTTCAAATTTAGCTCTCGGAGAATATGGACTGACAATTGTAGATAATTTTGGCTGCGAATTGACAAGTATTTTCACCATCAATTCCGTCGATGACCAATCACTTAAAATTGAAGTCATACCCGAATCTTGCTTTGACAACCAAGACGGTATTTTGCAGATTGTTAACGCCAATTCTAGTTTGAATTTTAGTTTAGATAGCATTAATTTCGATACGACAACTACGTTTGGAAATCGGTAGTGCCACAAATGTGCACTTTTACAGTTTAGGTGCTTTTGTTTATCAAAGGGATTTTTAAGGGATAAAAACGATTTTGCAAAAATCGTTTTTGTCCTTTAATAGCTCTCCCGCGTTGCCGTAGGCAACGCGCACGATGTTTTTTGAAGTTCAAAAATCTTACGATTTTCTCGCTGCTCAAACTTAAAAGAACCTTCGTTTACACGGTAATAAATCACTTTTTCAATAAATGGTGGTGCACATTTGTTACACTACCTGAAAATCTAATTCCAGATGATTATACTTTATACGCTCAAGCAGCCAATGGATGCAATCAATCACTTGATTTTACCATTGATGCCGCTACCGAATTCATCTTAAATTTGCCACCGACACTACCCTTTGTCTCGGTGATTCGCTGCAAATCATCGCGCAAACCAATCAATTTGGCGACCTCATTTATCAGTGGACACCCACCAATGAATTGTCCTGTCTGAACTGCCCAAATCTGTACGCCCTTCCTTTTTCAAACACTGTTTATACTTTAAATGCTATTGATGAAGATGGCTGCATCGCGAAGGACTCTATCACAATTGATGTCATTTTTGCTCAGCGGGTTTTCGCACCCAACGTTTTCAGTCCCAATAGTGACGGCATCAATGATTATTTTTATTTGTTGAGTGATAAAGGTGTAAAAGAAATTTTAGAATTCAAAGTTTTCGGTCGCTGGGGACAATTGATTTTTGAAACCTCTAACATTCCACCGAATATTCCTATCCTTGGTTGGGATGACACTTTTAAAAGTAAAAAAATGAATCCCAATGTGTTTGTTTGGATGGCGGAGGTTGAGTTTTTAAATGGTAAAAGAGAGATTTTGAAAGGTGATATGTTATTAATAAGGTAAATATCAAATCATGGTGATTTTGAAAATCACCATGATTTTAACCCTCTGTTGATACTTTTGTGATAAAAAGTTTATCTTTTCGAAATAACATATTGATTCATAAAGCTGTTTTAAAAGTGACAGAAACTGTTTTTAATTTAAAAGTCAATATCATGGTCAACCATAAAAAAATAATTTCCGCCATCCTTCTTCCATTTTTTTTATTAGGAATAGCGATTGTTTTTCTGGCAATGAATCCAGAAAAAAATAGTCAAGAAAATATTATAGAAAAAATAACAGAACCTCAACCGGAAGAACTAGGCAAGGTAAAATGGCTACGCAACTACGACCAAGCCATCGCCCAATCTGATAAAAATGGAAAGCCCGTTTTGATTCTTTTCCAAGAAGTACCAGGTTATTCGACTTGCCGAAATTACGGCAATAATGCCTGAAGTCATCCGCTGATTGTGGAAGCGATTGAGTCCCTTTTTGTGCCTTTAGCAATTCATAATAATAAGCGTGGCGAAGATGCGAAAGTCCTTCAAGCTTTCGGCGAACCTTCTTGGAACAATCCAGTTGTGCGCATTTTCAATGCAGATAAACGCGAACTGACTCCACGTTTGGGTGGCGATTATTCACCATTAGGTTTGGTCAAAGCTATGGTTAATTCCTTGACGGTTAATGGGTCGAATGTTCCGCAATATCTAACATTATTACAGGAGGAATTACAAGCAAAAAAAACAGGCGTAGAAACCGCCACTTTCGGTATGTATTGCTTCTGGACAGGTGAAAAAGAATTGGGTAGTTTAGACGGCGTGGAAGGGTTTTCTTACAAACATATTGTTAAGTAATTAAGTCGCTAATAATCAATAGTTTATGCCATTCAGGTTTTCTTGAAAAGTGGATAATCAGTTTTGACTTAAATTTGAAATATTATTGATTTTCAAGGAGTTAAATTTCGTAAAATCTTCTAACAATATGTTTGTAAGAAAACCCTTGACGGCGTGGTTAGTACACAGCCCGGGTTTATGGGCGGTCGTGAAGTCGTGACGGTGGCGTTTAACCCAGAAATTGTGGCATTTGAAGACATTCTGACGACTGCGCAAAATTCGCATTGTGCGGATTATGTGTATGCTAAAAATGATGCGCAAAAGATGGCTGCCAAGAAATTGGTGAGCGATAATAAAGTGACTTCCACCAGTAAATTTCGCTTGGATAAAAATCCGAAATATTACCTTTCAAAAACGCATTACCAATATGTGCCGATGACAGACTTACAAGCAATGAAAGCGAATGTATTGGTTGGAAAGCGGCAATTACCTGATGCTGTTTTGTCTCCGCGACAGATGGAGTTCGCAAATTTTATTGCTAAAAATAAGAGTCTAAAATGGACGAGCGTGATTAATATGAGTTTTGAAAAGGCGTGGGAAAATTGTGAGTCTCTCATTTCAAAATAACGACTCGATTTTTTCTAACATTAGAAAGAAGAAAAGGCTAGCTTCATTGATTGAAGCTAACCTTTTTTATTTTCATCACAATCAAGAATTTTTTATTCTTAATTGTTCATTGCACATTATTAATTGCTCCTTACTCTTCCGGTTCGCCCATTTCAAAATCATTCAAAAATCCTGTGTGGAAATCACCCGCTCTAAACTTCTCATCTTTCATTAATTTTTTGTGAAAAGGCACCGTCGTTTTGATACCTTCGACAATAAATTCATTCAAAGCACGCTCCATTTTAGTGATGCATTCAGCGCGAGTTTGCGCTCGACAAATCACTTTGGCAATCATTGAATCGTAATATGGCGTAATAGTATACCCCGCGTAAACGTGTGTATCTACCCGAACTCCATGCCCTTTAGCACTATGAAATGAAGTAATAAGACCTGGACTTGGACGGAAATTTTTATACACATCTTCTGCATTGATGCGACATTCAATCGCGTGCATCATTGGGTAATAGTTTTCACCAGAAATGGCAATACCCGCCGCGACTTTGATTTGTTCTTTTATCAAATCATGGTCAATCACTTCCTCGGTTACAGGGTGTTCTACCTGAATACGAGTGTTCATTTCCATGAAGTAGAAATTTCGGTGTTTGTCCACCAAAAATTCAACTGTTCCGACACCTTCATAATCAATCGCTTCCCCTGCTTTAATCGCAGCATTACCCATTGCTTCACGCAACTCATCAGTCATAAATGGCGAAGGACTTTCCTCCACTAATTTTTGGTGACGTCGCTGAATGGAACATTCTCTTTCTGAAAGGTGACAAACGGAACCAAATTGGTCTCCGATGATTTGAATTTCAATATGACGAGGCTCTTCGATGAATTTTTCAATATACATTCCATCATTTCCAAAAGAAGCCTTTGCTTCTTGGCGCGCCATATTCCACTGATTTTCAAAATCCTCTTCTTCCCAAACTATCCGCATTCCTTTTCCACCACCACCAGCAGTTGCTTTCAAAATGATGGGATAGCCCGTTTTTTTAGCCACTTTGAGACCATGCGGAACATCATCAATCAATCCACCGGACCCAGGTACACAAGGAACTTTAGCTTTTATCATGGTCTCCTTTGCCGTCACTTTATCACCCATGGTGCGAATGTGTTCAGGTTTTGGACCAATAAATTTAATATCATATTCTGCACAAACTTCAGCAAAGTCAGCATTTTCTGCCAAAAAACCATACCCAGGATGAATCGCATCCGCGTTGGTAATTTCAGCTGCTGCCATGATGCTTGGAATATTCAAATAAGATTTGGTAGAAGAAGGCGGTCCGATACAAACTGCTTCATCAGCAAATCGAACGTGCAAACTCTCTGCATCTGCTGTCGAAAAAACAGCGACCGTTTTGATACCCATTTCTCGGCAGGTACGGATGATGCGCAAGGCAATTTCTCCTCGATTGGCGATTAGTACTTTCTTAAACATATTATTTTCACGGTTGACACTTCACGGTTGACGACGTACAGAATATATTGAATATTCTAACAGTCAACCTTGCGTTTCGATGAACAATAAGATTTTTTTTGAAACGAATTTTACATTAGCTCGTCATTGTTAGTAATGAGATATTAGATAAGTTACTCTTTTTGACCAGAAGATTTTGTTCTCGGTTTTTGCGATGAAAATGCAATTTATATTGATATAATGAGCATTTTAAAAGTAAAAAATAAGGATAAAATATCCTGTAAACAGTCGTAAATTATTTATACTTCATTCCTTAGCACAATGATATAATTCAAACAAAGCTATTGAGCTATGAAATTTAGCTAGGGTCAACCAAAAATAGCACTTGGTTGTACTCAACAGGCTGCGCTTCTTCTACCAATACTTTAACTACCCTTCCAGCAACTTCTGACTCAATTTCATTAAATAACTTCATCGCTTCTACGATACAAACGGTATCTCCAACCGCTACTTCGTCACCAATTTTCAAATATGGTGGCTTGTCTGGCGAAGGTGACCGATAAAAAGTACCTACAATTGGAGATAAAACCTCCAAATATTTGCTAGTATCTTCCACTTTCTTCTCTTCTTTTTCTGGTTCAGGTGCTGATTCAGGTGCCGCAGGAGCAGCAGGCTGATGCATAGCAGGTCCTGCCATTGATAACATTTGCGGCGGTGAGCTGAGGACTTGCGTAGTTCTGGTTTTGCTATATTTATCGGTTCGGATAGCGAGTTCAAACTCACCATCTTTCACTTTAAATTCCGTCAAATTTGACTTAGTAACGAGCTTTACCAGCTCCGTAATTTCTTTGAATGTCATATCGTGTTGTTTAGTAATGGTAGGGTTTTAAGGGAGTTGGTAATAAATCAGGTGCCCATTTGACGAAGTAATCTTTTTATTTAGGGAATTTCAAAAAAGCAAGCATAACTAGTTATTTTAGCCTTTTTTGAGTTTCTTAAATGAAAAAGAACAAGTCAAAGTAGGTAGATTATTTTTCACAAACTGCCTAAATAGGTTTGGCGAATTTTCAAACGTAGAAAAATTCACGATGTTCAAGAATTTCTACATTTGAAAATATTATTAAAAAGAAATTAGCACTATTTCAACATTTTAAAACGGTGAATTAGCGAATTTCTAAATGTTACGATTTTACACGCTCCACATATTCTCCTGTGCGCGTGTCCACTTTGATGCGATCGCCTTGGTTGATAAATAATGGCACTCGTACTTCTCCTCCAGTTTCAATCGTTGCAGGTTTCAAAGTATTCGTTGCCGTATCACCTTTGATACCAGGCTCTGTGTAAGTAATTTCTACTTCCAACAACGGCGGTAATTCCATCTGTAATGGAATGTCTTTAGCTGCGTGAAAAAGAATATCCACGTCCATATTTTCCATCAAAAATTGTGGGTTGTCAATTAAGGAAACATCCATCGATGTTTGTTCGTAAGTCTCGTTGTCCATAAAGTGATAGCCGAAATCATCTTTGTATAAAAACTGAAATTTACGACGTTCTACTCGTACTTCTTTAATTTTATGACCTGCAGGAAACGTATTATCCACTACCCGACCGTGTGTCAAACTTTTTAACTTTGTTCGGACAAAGGCATTTCCTTTACCTGGTTTCACATGCTGAAATTCCACAACTGACCAAATATCATTGTTATAGTCAATACACAATCCTTTCCGAATATCTGACGTACTTGCCATTGTTTGATTTTTTTTATTAAAATTAAAATACTTGTATTAAAGTAAATCTCGAATTAAATGTCCCGTTTTAAAAATACGACGCAAAGATAGAAAAAAGCAGCAAATCTTCCATGTTTAATTTACGATGTCTAACCAATTGTTTTTCACTCCCTACATTAACCATTAATCCCTAACTATTAACCCCTAAATCGCCCATTTTAGCCAAATCGCCCCCCACGTAAAACCACCACCAAATGCGGTCAAAATTAAATTATCACCTTTTTTAAGTTGACTTTCATAATTCCAAAGGCAAAGTGGCAACGTTGCCGCCGTGGTATTCCCGTATTTTTGAATATTCATCATCACCCGTTCCATCGGAAAATCAGTCATACTCGATACGCTTTCGATAATCCGTTTGTTGGCTTGATGCGGTACCAACCAAGCGATATCGTCATTAGTCAAGTCATTCTTTTTCAATATTTCTTTAACTACCGACGACATTCCTCTCACCGCCGCTTTGAACACTGGGCGACCATCTTGAGATACACAATGTTCGCGCGCTGTTATTGTTTCTATCGTTGCTGGATGAAGTGAACCACCTGCTTTTTGATGCAGAAAATTTCGTCCGACACCATCGCTTTTCAACACAGAATCCATCACGCCTTCTTCTCCTTCCGTCGGTTCTAAAAGCACTGCGCCTGCGCCGTCACCAAAAATAATGCACGTCGAACGATCGGTATAATCCATAATCGAAGACATCATATCTGCCCCGACTACGATAACTTTTTTGTGCGAACCCGACTCAACAAATTTCGCTGCCGTCGTCAACGCGTACAAGAAGCCCGAACAAGCCGCATTGATATCATAACAGAATGCGTTTTTAATACCTACTTTATCTGCTGTGACATTCGCTGTATCAGGGAATGGATAGTCTGCTGTCACCGTCGCACAAATCATCAAATCTATCTCTTCCACAGAAGTACCCGTCTTTTCCAAAAGTCCTTTTACGGCTTCCACTGCCATGTCCGAAGTCGCTTTTCCTTCGCCTTTCAAAATTCTTCGTTCTTCGATACCTGTGCGTGTACGAATCCATTCATCGTTGGTATCAACCATGGTTTCCAACTCTGCGTTAGTCAACACATAGTCTGGCACATAGCCCTGAACGCCTGTTATTGCTGCACGAATTTTCGTCATGTTTAATAGTGTATTAATGTTTGATATATTTTCAAAATGATGGTCAATAACCTATTCCTAGATTTTAATGTTTTAAAACATTAATTTCTAAGAACCGAATATATCTTATTTTAAAGTGGCGTTACCACTTAAAAAACTGTAAATCAATTGTTTAAATGTGTGAAAAGCTATTTTCTGATAACGATATAGTTGAAATATAGCATTTTCACTAAAAAAGCCGCAAGGTAAAAGATATTGTAGGAAATGGAAAAGGAATGGACAATAAAATGACGAGAAGATACAGTTTTCAAATAAAAAAAGCCGCGTGTTATTTTCGCAACACGTGGCTTTTCTCCTTTATTTCTTAAAGGATACTATTAACTTATCGCATAAGAAGTCAATCGACATTTAACCTTCAGAATCTGTCGAATATCCGAAATATCCACCTCGTAAGGTTTATAAACCGTCCCATTGTCCGAAATTAACCGCAACTGTACCGCCTCGCTTTCTTCCCGAATTTGCTGCACTCGCTTCGCCACAACTACATCTGTCACAATCACATAAACATGATTGTCACGCAAAGTATCACCCCGTTCAAGTGGTTCACAAATCACCACGTCGCCATTGGTCACGGTCGGATACATGCTATCTCCACTAATTTCAAAAGCAATCAAACTCCCCTCCATATTCGGCACAGAAAACTTCGGTAATTCTTTCATGAAGTCCGCATCATGATGCTCAATCGCATAACCCGCAAGCGCACGATTAGGAACAAGCGTAATATTCTGCCGACCGCTGCGCATATTTCGCTCTCCCAAACTCATCGACGGAAAATCTTCGCGACCAGGGATTCCATTCAAAAACATATCTGGCGTGAGCCCAAACAAATAATTGGCATCAATACCAAAAAGTTTAAACAATTTATTCAATTGGTCAACTGTAATGTTTCGTTGTCCTTTTAAAATGGAATTGACGACGTGATTGTACGTTCCGAGCTTTTTGGCAATGTCAGATTTGCCTTTGATGAGGTTTAATTTTTCGAGCTCTTCAAAGACTTCTTTAAACCGCTGATTGACAATGTGTTCTGAGAAATTTTTCATTTTAAATAAAAATTGTTTTAATTTTATTTGGAACTTAAAACAATTTGTTACTATCTTTGCGTTGTGGTTAGATTAAAACAATTGTTTTGATTATTTTGAAACCTAAAGTTACAAAAACTTTATCAATTTCTCAAAAATGATGCAAAATACACCAAATAGTTTCCATAATAACGAAAAAGGTGCCCAAAAAGACGACCTTTTCAGCAATCGACAAGGCGTTCAGGATAAAACAAATGAGTCAATATTGTCGCTTCCTAACTTTGAAATGCTGATAAAAAGGGCATTTCAAATATTGACCAAACTTTTTGTTTCAACAAAATATCAGTTTTTCAAACGCACTCAACATGCTGATTTTAACCTTCGTTGGAGATTGCCCTTCCGAATGACATGGTTTCAATTGGCATTTTTAGCATCTGCGATTTATATTGTTTTCAAAAAAGATTTGTCCTTTTCTGTAAATATGAAATCGCCTGATACTTTTATAGCTGACCGTGAAGATGATTATTCTAATGGTAAAAACAATTCTGGGTTTGCCCAAAATGTTTCCCTGAAAGATAACGCTCGCGCATTTGCTGATGCACCAAATGACGATAAAGAAACACGCACCGTAAAATCCTATATTCGTCGGTTTAAAGATTTGGCACAGACGGAAGGTCAAAAATACGGCATTCCTGCAAGCATCAAAATGGCGCAAGCTTTACTGGAAAGTAATGCTGGTCGCAGCGGGTTATCCACCAAAAACAACAATCATTTTGGTATCAAATGTTTCTCTAAAAATTGTAAAAAAAATCACTGTGCTAATTTCAATGATGATCACCACAAAGATTTTTTCAGAAAGTATAAAAGCCCATGGGCAAGCTGGCGATCACATAGTAAATTCGTAGCCAATGGTCGCTATAAATCACTCAAAAAACATGGTAACGACTATGAAGCTTGGGCTTATGGTTTAAAAAAATTAGGCTATGCAACTGACCCGAATTATCCGCAAAAATTGATTAAAAAAATTGAGCAATACCGCTTGAATTTGCTCGATTAATGGGATTAATTCGATTAACGCATCAATCGAAAGAATCAAGTCAATCGAATTAATCCCAATAACTTAAGACCATGTATGTTCTGGGTATTGACCGCCTTTTCAGGGATGTAAAGTGCGGTCCTTTTTTTTCTTTAAAATTTAGTGGTCGTGACCTTCCAATAAAGCAGGTCGCTGCGAAATTTCATGGTAACAAATCGCCTCTTCGCAAAAATAATGCGCAACCATACTCTTTCGAGTCGTACCTACTTGCTTGATTCCTTCACCTCCATGTAGCAAGTTTGCATGCCAAATCAATACATCACCTTTCTTTGCAAAAAAGTATTCCTTTTTAAGATTATGCTCTGCAATCACCGCCGCAATTTTATCTTCATAATTGGTATAAACCTTCTCCCCAATCATATATTTTGTATTTCCAGAATCATAATCCGTACTCATAACATAAGGTAAGCGATGACTGCCTGGATAGTAAAAGAGTGGTCCATTGCCTTCATGCGTATCCTCCATTGCAACCCAAGCCGCGGTCATATAGCCCGCAGGTTCGGTCGTCATGTGGATGCTATCCGAGTGTGCCCGTTGTTCGCTACCTTCGATAAAATGAATCGTGTGAAAGGGCAAAATTTTCTTACCCATTACAAAACCGAGGAAATCCAACAGTTTCTTGTTTTTAAAAAAAGTCTGCTCAATAAAAGAGGAGTCCTTGTAAGCTTCCATCAATTTTCTACCCGTATAATTAAAATCAGCTTTTTGTTCTGCCATCAATCTCGCAACTTCTTCGTTCGATTTCTCGACCTCTTTTTCGGTAAAAAAATTGCGCAAAATCATGAAGCCATTTTCCTCAAAATTCAAAACTTGCTCTTGAAATTCTTTATCCAGTTTTTTAAAATCAGGATGTTTTAACAACTCTTCCCGCCCATTTGGCTGGTCAAGCCAAGGAATCTCCTTCGATTTATTTTTAAAAACCTGACTACCCAAACTGCTGAAAATACTACGATTCAAGCCATGCTTTTGATACAACTGCTTATTATGCGCCAATTTTTTGCCATTCAATAAATTGTTAATCACATAAACGGCTTTGAAACTGCGCAATCTACCCGTGTATTTTTTAAAAACCTTATTTAATGAAATCATGTGTCGTGATTCGTTATTATTCTGATTAACTACTAATTTTCGATTAATACGACTACTTTGAAGTAGCTGTCTTAACTTTACAACAACAAAATCAGTTTTTAAATTAGGAAACATTCGTCAAACAATTTTGTAAATTTGCATCGCAAAAATAAGCAAATTAAAAACTACTGCCCACCAAATTCCGTTAGAAGTCTTCAGACGTCGCTTTACCAAAAAAATAATGCACCAATAAACTTATATACTAAACTCATGAAAGTTACTGACTATTTCGATAAAGCCAACGGGCAGACACTAATTTCTTTTGAGGTTTTACCACCGCTGAAGGGAGGTAGCATGAAAGCTATTTTTGATACGCTTGACCCTTTAATGGAATTCAAGCCACCATTTATTGACGTGACCTATCACCGTCAAGATTTTTCTTATCAGCAACGAGATAGCGGCTATTTTGAGAAAATCGCTATCCGCAAACGCCCAGGAACGGTCGGTATTTGTGCAGCCATCATGCACCGTTATGGAATTGATGCAGTGCCGCATTTGATTTGTGGTGGCTTTAGTAAGGAGGAAACAGAAAATGCGCTAATTGATTTGAATTTTTTGAATATCAATAATGTATTGGCCCTGCGAGGTGATGCGCGGAAGTTTGATGGGAAATTTTTACCAGAACCCGATGGACATAATTATGCCATTGATTTGGTCAATCAATTAGACGAGATTAACAAGGGAAAATATCTCGATGCCAATATTGAAAATGGTGAAAAAACCGATTTTTGCATCGGTATCGCAGGTTATCCTGAGAAGCATTTTGAAGCGCCAAATATGGATTTTGATTTGAAATGGACAAAAGAGAAAGTAGATGCAGGCGCAGATTATATCGTAACGCAGATGTTTTTTGACAATGAAAAATACTTCGCTTATGTGGATGCTTGCCGCAAAGCTGGCATCAACGTTCCCATTGTTCCAGGCTTGAAACCATTGACAAAATTATATCAATTGAATAGTTTGCCTCGATTATTTCACTTAGATTTACCTGAAGATTTGGTCAAAGCTACTCAAGAAGCAAAAGATGCAAAAGCGCGAGTAGAAGTCGGCATCGAATGGTTAGTGATGCAATCAAAAGAGCTAAAAAAACGAGGCGTTCCATGCTTGCACTATTATACAATGGGTGATGCGACGACGATTCGAAAAATAGCAGAACAAGTCTTTTAAAAGAAGTCAGAAGCGAGACCACTTTGCTGTCAGAAGTCAGATAAAACTCATATCCTTCTGGCTTCTGACCATAAAAAAATCTGACCGCTTTAAATAAATTTTTACTTAAAAATATACCATTATGGAAATTCTTAAACAAGCCCATTCAGGGCTTCGCTAGGTACTTTTAGCTTTGCTTTTATACGCTATTTACAATGCTTTTACTGGTTGGAAGTCTGGTCGTAGCTTTACAAATGGCGACCGAAAAGTCAATTTATTTACCATGATTCCGGCACATGTGATGTTGCTTTTGGGATTCGCATTGTATTTCATAAACGGCTGGTATAAAATAAATGCGGAGGTGATGAAAGAAGCAACTTTGCGCTTTTTTGCAGTCGAACACATGACGATGATGGTATTCTAATCACCATCGACTATGGCAGAAGTCAGCGAGGTGCGACTGATTTAAAGAAATTTAAAACGTCTTTTTGGTTGTTTTTAATTACATTAGTCGTAATTTTGGCAGGCATTCCGTGGACAATGAGATTTTCAACTGCGGGCTGGTTTTAAAAAGTCTTTAGCAAGTTAGTCTTTAGTGTTCCAGAAAGCTAAAGACCAACTCACTAAAACCCAATGTTTTCTGATAAAAAGGCGACACTTTATTCATTAAGCTAAAATATTAACCCAAAAACTGTCGCATATTTTTCAAAAAGGGATTTAGAAAAATCCGACAGCACACTATTTGCATACCTTTATAAAAGATTAATAATCAGTTATTTAAAAATAAATTAAAATACCTTTTGGAGAATTTTTAAGCAAAAAATCCGAGAATGGTTAAATTTTGTATTTGTAAACATTATTTAATTTATCGAACTTTACCATAGAAATATTTTCCAACTTAACAGACTTTAGTAGCAAGGGTATCTTCGATTATTTTTTAAAAACGATTATTAGACAATCGGAGATACTTTGTTTTCTCTCCTTTCTTGCTTTTTCTAAAATAGCAAGAACCTTTTTACCTATCATTTTTGATGCATCCAATTCTCTTTTGACAATCAAAAGACTGGAATTGTATTGCAATTTCTTCTCACAACTATTTCAACAAACATTGTAGGCTTCAGCTATTCCTACGTTCTAAACCTAAATTTTATGTTCATCAAAAGACGCAAATTCATTTTTGAAAATTTCACCTTTGAGCGTTTCATTTTTGCAAAAAACTTTCTTGCAAAAATTTCAAGTACCTTATTAATACTATTTTTCACCACTTTCACCACTTTCACCACCTTTGGTCAGGGATTAATTTGCTCAGAAGCACAGGAATTTTGTCCTTCAGAAGCAGGCGATAATATCAGTTTTTCGGCAGGTGTCAATGCACCAAATGCCGAACCAGGCAATGATTATGGATGTCTCGGCAGTGAACCCAATCCAGCATGGTATTACATTCAAGTAGGTCAGCAAGGTTTCATCAATATCGACCTTTTCAATAGTCAAAATGTCGATATTGACTTTGCCTTGTGGGGTCCATTCGCGAATCTACCTACTGCTTATGCGGAGTGTGGTTCGTTGGGTTCACCAACAGATTGTAGCTACTCGATTTCGGCGTTTGAGACGGTCAATGTACCAGTTTCTAACCCCGGAGATATTTATATATTATTAATTACCAACTTTTCCAATCAGCCGACCGAAATAACGGGTGCGGCAACAGGTACAGGTCTAGCATTTTGCTGTAGCCCACCGCAAGGTACGGGTTTGACTTGCGCTGATGCCCCTGCGCTAGATTGTTCTTGCTGGTTGGGTGGCGTGACGGGTACGCTTCCGGCTAATAACGTGACGGATATGCCTGGCGGTTTTTGCGGCAGTTTAGAGAATGAACAATGGATTGCTTTTGACGCTTGCTGGTGTAATGCCACAATTGAGGTGACTTCAGAAAATTGTACGCTTGGACAAGGTATCGAAGTGCAGTTATTTGATGACTGTGACCCATTTTCGAGTATTTCGGACTGCATCACGGTAGCGGATGGTGCGACCGAATTTTTGACTGGAAATGGTTCAAATGTTATAGAGTGTAATGTGGATTCTCGCTATACATTGCTACTTGATGGAATTAGTGGCGATATTTGTGAATATACCATCGTGGTGACGCCGCAGCCAACGCCGCCACCGATGATTTTGGAAGATACCATTTACGGACCGAATCACGTTTGCTATGGCGATACCGTGATTTATGATTTTCCGCCGATTTTGAATGGTGGGACTTGTACGGCGACTTTTACAGGTATGAATACGCAAGTCATTGATGTGACGCATACTTCTTTTACCGTTATTTATGGTGATGAAAATGGAGAGTTGTGTATCCAAGTGAGTAACTGTGAATTTGTAATAGAGTTTTGCATGGTCGTTTTGGTTGAAGATTGCGAAAATTGCAATATGCCTGAAATGCCAGGCGAGACCTGCGCAGATGCCCCACTCTTTTGCGAAATTTTTCAAGAAGACTTTTGTTCGCATAATGATAATTTCACCCCAAATATTGCAGGGAATTTAGCTACGGAAGTTACTTGTCCGATTGATAATAACCAATGGTTTCAATTTGTTGCGGAAGCGGAAGACGTGAATTTTGAATTTACCGCTACGGCTTGCTTGCAGTATTTAGGATTAGAAATTTCGATTTTGGAAACGGCAGATTGTGAAAACTTCACCGTTCATAATAATTGTACGCCCGTCCCTTACGCCATGTCGGCGATGGTTAGTGCAAGTAATTTGACGATTGGTCAGACGTACTATGTAATGATTGATGGTATTAATGGTGATGAATGTTTGTGGAGTTTGTCTATCCCCACGGGTGTTGATTTGCTTTGCTGTCCGTCTTTTGGTGGAGAATTGGTCCAGAATGATTTTGACATTTGTGAAAATGAAACGGTAACGATTGAGCATACTGGCAATATGTTTTTAGATGATGACGACATTGGATTGTATGTTTTACATGATGGTACTGGAATGCCCTTCGGGAATATCCTTGCGGAAAATACCACTGGTGTTTTTGGTCTTGAAATAGGAATGAATTTGGGTCAAACGTATTTTATTGACTACGGTGTTGGTGATGAAATTGGCGGCAGTTTGGATATTAATGACCAATGTTTTGACTTGGCAATTAATCAAAATACCGTGATTTTTAATTCGACTACTCCTGAATTAACGACGGCTACGATTACTGAAAATTGCGATGCTTTGGCAGAAACGTATACCGTTACTTTTGAATTATTAAACGGAACATTGCCTTATATGGTAAATGGTATAGAAATTACGGGTAGCGTCTTCACTTCTGCCCCGATTGCGACGAATACAGGGGCTTCTTTTGAAATTTCAAGTGCCAACGAATGCCTTGCCGCAATTATACAAGAAGTACTTTTTGAATGTCCATGTGATACGGATGCAGGTTCAATTGAAGTGGTTATCGATGCGGTTTGTGGAAATACGCCGATTCAAATTATTCCGAGTAATGATGAAATTTTGGATGGCGACGATGTACTAGTTTTTATTTTAAAAGATCCATCAGACAATATTATTCAACAAAATGCAACGGGCGAATTTTTCTTTCAAGTGGGTATGACATATGGTGCACCGTATTTCGTTTGTGCGATTGCTGGGAATGATGATGGTACGGGAAATCCAGTTACTGATTACCCTTGTTTTTCCAGTTCGGATTGCATTAAGGTCACTTATTATGGAACGTTAAGTATTACGCTTTCGCAAATTCCAGAAATTACTTGTGATTTTCCAGAATCCACTATTCCAAGTCTCATTGACGGCGGAACGGGTGATTATGCTTATGCTTGGTCGGATGCCAATGGCGTATTAAGTGAGTCTGCTGTTTTGAAAACGCTATTGCCAGGCAATTATGATTTATTTGTGGAAGACAACCAAACTGGCTGTTCTGCGATGATGACTTTTACTGTTGATAAAGCGGAAGAGATTTCAGGTTTTGATTTCACACCGACGCAGCCGATTTGTTTTGGTGAAAACAATGGTTTCTTAAGCGTCGATACCGTTTTTGGCGGCGTTGCACCTTTTAAATATACCTTAAATGGCAATGTTTTGACCTCCTCCGTTGATTTTGCTTTCTTGCCAACCGGTATGTATGACATTATGGTGAAAGACATGAATGGCTGTGAATTGGTTATCGAATATTTCCTTCCAGAACCTGTCGAACCATTTATTGACCTCGGTGGCGACATTACCATTTCATTAGGCTGTGACGTAGTAATTAATCCGATGACGAATATCGATACCACAGAAATTGAGTTTACCGTCGGCAATAATTTATCCCAATTTGCCTTTGATTTGACGATTCGACCGTTGAATGAAACGACCGTTTTTGCATATATTGAAAACGAAAATAGCTGTATGGCTGAAGATAAAATTAACATAACAGTATTGAAACCCAACGGCATTTTTGCACCAAATGTCTTCTCGCCAAATAATGATGGTAGCAATGATTTCTTCTACATTCAAGGCGATAAAAGTGTTCAGATTATCGAGTCCTTTCAAGTTTTTGACCGTTGGGGAGGACAGATATTTGAAGCAAGTGATTTTCTACCCAATGATACTGCATCTGGTTGGGATGGGACGCATAAAGGGAAAATATTAGATACTGGCGTTTATCTTTTCTTTGCGAAGATTGTGTTTGTGGATGGACGGGAAGAGGTGATTAAAGGGGACGTGGCGTTGGTACGGTAAAGTTTTTTTGTAAATTAGTGATACGTCTTTTGGGCAATGTTTTCAAATGTATGATAAAGCAATAGAGGTTTGTATGGAGCATTTAGTTTGGTACAATGTTTCAAAAAAATAAATTTATGAGGGCGAGACATTTAAAATCTTATTACTTCTATAAAAGAACTGCGCGCTACCTGCGGCAGCGCGGGTGAGATTTTTGAGGATGGAAAACGATTTTTACAAAATCATTTTCCATCCTCAAACTCCTTTCCGATTTAGAACAAAAAAAGGGTCAATTTCGAAAATGAAATTGACCCTTTTTTTGTTCTGTTTTTAAACTTAAAACTTCCTACCTCAACAACGTAACATCCCCTCGATACAACAACGTCTCGCCATCCAAAAACGTCACCTCAATAAGGTAAACATACACATCAGGATTCAGCCGTTCTCCATTGTATAGACCATCCCAACCAACAGTTCCATCCGGAGTCGGTGCGATGTCTTTCATATCATAAATAGGCGAACCCCAACGATTGAATACGCGGAAATAATTGATACTTTCTACACCCAAACCGGTGTAAATACGAAAAATATCATTTCGACCATCATCATTCGGAGAGAAGATATTTGGAATAAAAACGTTGCGATTTGCATCCACGTCAATGAAAATTTCATCTGATGCTTGGCAACCATTTTCATCAATAATCGCCAAGGAATAAGTCATGGATTCGAAAATATTCACCACGGGATTCGGACAATTGACAATCATGAAAGTATCATTGGGACACAACAAACCAGTTGTTGGCGACCAAATAAAAGAGTCAATTTGAGTCGTTGCCGAAATCGCAGGATTCATTTGAAATAAAGTATCTCCTAATTCAATCTCAACCATCGCTGGTAAGTCTATCGAAATCGGTGCTGGTTCAGTAATCGTAATAATTGTATCCACAAAACAACCATCCATTACGCCTTTATCATAAACAGTAATCGTGTGTTCGCCAGCAAAAATCGGGTACAAGGTTCCCAATAGGCTTTCACCAAAATTATCGACCTCAAAAGCGAAAATAGTATTTGAACCACCAAAGGCAGAATCTACGGTAATGAACGTTGATTCGTTAAAACAGTTAATGGCTGGAATGTCTGCGATGTTAAAACCAATTGGTCCTGGTTCTGTAATCATAAAGCTAATTTCTGCTTGACAGCCTTTATCATCCGTTCCTGTTACAGAATACGTGCCTGCTATAAGGTTTTGTGCAATACTTGAACTTGCAGGCGCGATGCCATTCGACCAAGTATAAGTCGGTGTCCCCATCAAGACTGTACCGCCTTGATATGTTACGGTATAACTACCATTGTCAAAACCATTACAACTCACGTCTTGTAAATCAGCTTGTAACAAAATAAATGGGTCGGGTTCTTCAATTTCCGTTGAAACGGTAAAAGAACAGCCATTCGAATCTTCAATCACTGCGATATAAATACCGGGTGCTAAATTTGAAATCGTCGGTCCCGTTTCATTGGTACTCCAAGTATAAGAATACGATGGTGTACCGCCCGCAGCTTGCAAAGTAATGCTACCATCGGTCTCCCCCGTACAGCTCACATTCTCTTTAGTAATCGACCCAATTCGCAAAGAGTCTGGTGAAGGAATAAAAACAGCATCAATTACAAAACACGTTCCATCAGAAACCGTAATAAACTGCTCACCGCGACACAACTGGCTCGCTGTACTCATCATCACACTATTATCTGCTTCTCCTGACGACCATGTAAAATTAAAAATACCAGTGCTGCCATCCGAATACATCGCCGTCGCTGTCGCACCTCCATCACAAAATCCACCTGAATTAAAACAACTCACTGAATCTAGCGCGCTAAAATCTACCATAATCGTTGGTGGGTCTGCTAAAGTTACATCAAAAGTCAAAGGGGCACATAAATTAGCATCTAAAACAGTAATTGTATAAGTTCCAGCTGCTACATCCGCTGCCGTTGCATTTCCAACACCGTCGAAAATATCTAATTCAACTGGCCAATCAAAGAAATAAGGCGCAGTTCCACCACTGATAAATAAGGAAATTTGACCACCGCCATCGCCTGGACAAACTGGCGGCACCGTTACTACGCTATCCAAAGTCAAGACTTCTGGTGCAGTCACCAAAGCAGTATCTATCGTAATACATCCATCATTTGCCGTAATCGTCACAAAATATTCACCCACTGAAAGACCAGTGACCGTGGCATCTATACCGACATTTGGCATCCATGCGTAGCTAATTATATTTCCAGGATTATCGACAACTACCGTCAACGAACCATCGTCACCTCCTGGACAATTTAACGTAGTATCGTCAAACATCGTCACCAATGGTGAAACTGGCTGCGTAATCGTGACTTGCACGGTATCTGTACATAAGTTAAAGTCTGTAACCGTCACCGTATACATGCCCGAAGAAAGATTATTGACTAAAGAATCATTGGCAATGCCAGAACCCCAATTGTAATCATATGGATAAGTACCACCTGTTACACCAAGGGTCGCTGTTCCGTCATTACCCACATTACAGGTTTCTGAAGTGAATGCTAAAAGAGTTGCATCCAATATCTCTGGTTCAGTGATTTCAAAAGTCGTATCAATTTGACATCCTGCCGCGTCCGTCATCATTAAATTATAAATACCAAAACCACTCAAGCCAACTTCCAAACCAGTCAATTGCGTTTCCGTTGACGTATTCATTGGCGCAGGAGGTGCGGGATTCCCAAGCCATTGAAAGTTGTACGGTTCATCCGCAGCAGCACCAGAAGTCATTCCAACCGCAAAGATGCTTCCCGTATTTGTTCCATTACAAAGAACATCTTGTACGATGGCATTAACTGACAAGGTCTTAATTGCATCCACCGTAATTATATCATTAAACGTACATCCATTATTATCTGTAATCATTAACGGATAGTCAGTTGGTTCTAAACCACTAACATTCGATACATTGTTCATAAAAGTCAACCCACTGCCAATCGTCGGCCAGTTAATCGTATAATTGTTGTTTATATCAGGCGTTGCCCCTGCAATAGTAATGGAAATCGCTCCATCATCAATCCCTGAACAAGAAGCGGACGTAATATTTATATCTACATCAAATGGTGGAGGTTGAAATAGCGTCGTACTATTCGCCTCGGTACATCCATTTGGCTGTGTTACTGTTACCGAATAAATGCCAACTGGAATTGGTCCTGAAGATATATCCATACTACCATTTGACCACATAAAAGTATAACCCGTAAAATTCGTAACAATCGTTGTATCTGACAAATCGACCAGCTGTACTACAATTTCTCCATTATCTCCATTACAAAGCGGTGTACTATCGTCAAATAAAATATCAATTCCCGCTGGTGCTTCCACACATACCGTATCCACAACTGCACTTGTCCCATCCGTTACCGTTACAGAATAACAGCCAGGTGCTTGATTCATTGGCGTCGTAAAAGTATTGGCATTGACATTAACTGGTCCTTGGGTTGGGCCACCACCGACAGCTTGCCATTGCAATTGATAAGGAGCTGTTCCGCCATTGATGTCAACGGTAAAATCACCATCCGATTGGCCTGGGCAACTCGCTGGTGTTTGCATAAAAACTAAACCAATCGTTGCGCCGTCGATACAAATTTGACCATTGATGCCCTCAAAACCAATTTGCGTTGGATTTGGTGTATCATCAATTCCGACCTCAATTGGATTTGGATTAGGGAAAGGATCATTCGTAAATTCGATGGCAGAACAGTTGCCTGGCGTACCAATCGCATCAAAACACAACTCGTATAAGAGTACACCATCCGCTAAATTTTCACCAGAGAAACTATTCCATGCGAAAATAATTGACCCAGGATTCGGCCCCGGTTGATTAAGGGTAGAACCATTCAATCCGCCAAGGTTTGGATTAAAATTCGTTGCCCCCGTATAGCTAAAAACTGTTTCGTCAAAATTAAACGACCAACCCAAGGCAATAATATTTTCAAAACCGCCATTGACGGTTACTTGCACACAAACATTACTACCCGGTGCAACCGTCAACGCACTGATTTCCATTTCTAAAATCTGACAAGCACTGAAATCCATCAAAATAACTTCTGGACAAGACTTTTCATCTAAAATGATGACACTATAAACACCTGGTTGTGGTACAGTGAAATTCACCATATCGCCATGCGTCACACCGCCCGGTGCCATCAAAGTTCCTGTCACCATTGGGTCGGTCACCAATTCAATGGTAATATCATAATCCGAACCATCGAATTCTGGCAAACCACCTGCAATATCAAAACTACCAACACAGCCGCCTGTGCTGGACATTGTGCTCATATTAGAGGCGACAACTTCATTCAAATAAACGACTGCGAATGCTTGGTCAGTATTGACATTGACACAAGGACCAGCATTACCACCCATACCGTCATCTTCATATTCTTTATCTCCAAAATCATCAATCGTGATTGGCGCAAACCAAACTAAAATAGGATCACCACCATTAAAAAAGGTCTGCGTTGTTCCGTTATTTGAAAAGGTTATATCGCCACTTGGTGCACCACCCGCAGTAACAAAAATTCCATTGACAGGGACTGGAGTATCAATAATGCAATTATCCATCAACACCGTATTTAAATCTAGCCCCATGATAGTCGGTGGACAATCATAAAAACCATACGTTACTCCTGGCGTTGTCCCCATATCTGGATCACCCGTCAAGTCTGCGTCACCATTTCCTATAATATCAATTTGGTCATTGAAACAAAAATAAATTGTGTCCAAATCAATATCATTGCTCGCCCCAGAGAAGTTGGCAAAGGAAACTGTTCCTGCAAACTGATCAGCGCAAGCTATTTCTGGCAAGTCGCCATTGTGGGAACCCGTTGATTGTTGTATTTGAATACTTTGAGGAGTCTGTGCGTTTCCCAAAATGCTTGTCAAAAGCAGCAACGCTAATGGGATTATCCGTGAAACCATTTTATATGTTTTAATGAGTGAGCACCTGTTTAATTGTTTTCAATGAAAAACAAAATTTTAAACACGCTCTGATGTTTGACTTGTTTTAATGAATTTAACAAAATATAAGTGAAAATTTACACCTATTTTATCCTTCAAATAAAATAATATTTTCCCGCAAAAAATTGGGTGCGCAAAAATACGCTTTTATTCTCGATGAGTAAACGAGAATAATCGCAAATTCTTATACAAGAATTAGGAAATTTTGATTAACGAAAAACGCCCGACAGAGTTGGAAGGAAGAAGATTGAATTACTAAATTGCTTTATTGTTAAATTATTACATGCAATACACTGATAGTCAATACCTTAATAACATAACGATTTGTAAATCAAATATTAAACAGTTTCACCTTATCTCTTATATAGTCGGAGTTCTAAAAATGCGGGTTTTAAGCAAGACAAAAATAAGATTTTCAACTTACTCAAAACGAATTAAATGAATAAATGTCAATAATTGTACCGTTGTTGAAATAATTCGATTGACTCGATTATTTCGATTAACTCAATTAACGCACCAATCGAAATAATCAAATCAAATCAACCCAATCAACCCAATCAATGAATAAAGACTTTTTCTATTAAATCACTTCCAAACGAATACGGTAAATACGCAATCGACGGCATTGGTTTCGTTATGAAAAAATTAGCCACTTTTCCTTTCGCAATACTGCCATAATCTTTTTGTAATTCCATTGCACAAGCCCCGTTAAAGGTAGCGGCATTGATGGCTTCGGCAGGCGTCATTTTCATTTTGATGCAAGCCAATGATAGTACAAACGGCATACGCCCCGAAGGTGTTGAACCAGGATTAAAATCGGTAGCTAAAGCGACAGGCAAGTTAGCAGCCAATAATTTCCGTGCAGGCGGGTAATGGTCATTGATAAAAAAAGGTGCAGACGGCAGCAAGGTCGCGATGGTATCTGCCTTTTGCAAACAAGCAATTTCCTCGTCATTCACGACTTCTAAATGGTCAACTGAAATCGCCCCGTGCGCCACACTCGCTTGAATGCCGCCCATGCAATAAAATTGGTTGGTATGAATTTTTGGCTTCAAGCCATATTTCGCACCTGCTTCCATGATGCGCTCCGTTTCTTCGACCGAAAACGCGACTTTTTCACAAAAAACGTCGATATAATCCGCTAAGCCTTCCAACGCAATATTTGGCAACATCTCCTTGATAATCAACTGAATATAGGCTTCTCGGTTCTCTTTATAAATCAGCGGCAAGGCGTGTGCGCCCAAAAAAGTGGACTTAATCGGCATCTTCGATTTTTCTTTCAAACGACGAATAACCCGCAACATTTTCAACTCACTTTCGACCGTTAAACCGTAACCACTTTTGATCTCGATTGCACCCGTCCCATAGCTTTTCACTTCTTCTAATCGTCGAAATGCAGCCTCAAATAATTCATCTTCTGAAGTGCCTTGCAAACGTTGGGCAGAGTTTAAAATACCACCACCGCGCTGCGCAATTTCTTGGTAAGACAAGCCATTGATTCGGTCTTCAAATTCGCCCTCACGGCTACCTGCAAACACCAAATGCGTATGAGAATCGCACCAAGTTGGAAAAATCATTTTACCCGTTGCATCGATGACTTCCTCGGCTCGGTCAGGGCAGTTTTTCATGCTACCAAAATCAGAGAAACGACCATTTTCAATTAGTAAAAATGCGTCGGAGATGGTATTTAAGGTTGCCATTTCTGCTCCTCGAAGGGGTATAGTACGGGGTGTGGTTTCGGTGGCTACGAGTTCTTTGATGTTTTTGATTAGAAGATTACTCAAAAGTGGTATATTTTTAATATTTATTAAAAAGAATTAAAAGCTCAAAAGTACACTTTTTCAAAAAGAAATAATTGCACAAGCAACCTTTTTCTCCTTTCCATTCCATACCTTCATAAATATATTCAACAACAAACTTTTATAAAGATGAAACTATCAATTTTTAGCTTTCTATTATTATCAATATTTACTTTCTCTGCTTGCCAAAAAGGAACCAATTTTGATAAAAAAGAAAAAGACAAGGACAAAAAATATTTCAAAGCAAAAGACCACTGTTTTGATATGGTCTATCCCGTGACTTGGACCATGCCTGATGGTTCAGAAATCACTTCCAATGACGAAGATGCAATGTGGACAGTGATTAAAAATTGGTATGAAACGAATGCTAATTCAAAAGAAAAACCAGTGTTAAATTATCCAGTAGACGTCGTTTTTAAAAATGGCTTAGCAACGACTGTTGTCAATGAAGATGAAATGATTGTTGCCAAAAAAGAATGTTATGGCAAGGAAGAATGCTTTGATTTGGTTTTTCCAATTAGCTTTTTGATGCCTGACAATTCAACTATTTCAGGTGAAAAAGGCGAGGTTTTGGATGCGATGAAAATATGGTATGAAGCCAATCCTGATTCGAAAGAAAAGCCAACAATCAGTTATCCAGTAGAAATTATTTATGAAAATGGTTCGACAGCAGCTATGGCAAATGAAGCAGCAATGCATGCGGCGAAGGATCATTGTGATGAACAAGATGGGTAAAATTAGTTTTCCTTTTCGGGAAATTGAGGGATAAAAATGGTTTTGCAAAAATCATTTTATCCCTCAAAATATTACCCGCACTGCCACAAATAGCGCGCAAACATCTTCAAAACCCTATCCTTTAGTCCGCGCTATTTCCCAGTCCCAAGCCGACTTCATGATTTCTTCAATCCCTCGCTTTGGCTTCCAATCCAAGGTTTTTTCTGACTTTTTTGGATTCGCATAAATTGCGACCACATCACCAGCACGACGGTCACCAACCGTATAATTTAATTTTTTCCCAGATACTTTTTCAAACGCATTAATCGCTTCCAAAACCGTCACGCCGTCCCCTATTCCTACATTAAATACTTCAAAATTAGCCACATTTTCACCTTCCATCGAAAACTTCAAACACTTCGTATGCGCATTTGCCAAGTCCATCACATGAATATAATCCCGAATACAACTGCCATCTCGGGTATCATAATCATGCCCAAAAACCGTCATAAAATCTCGCTTACCAATCGCCGTTTCTGTAATCACAGGCACTAGATTATTGGGTCTATTTCGAGAAGATTCGCCAATAATTGCCGTCTCATGCGCGCCCGCAGGATTGAAATATCGCAAAGCAATGGTTTTCATATTTTTGTTAGGAACGACGAAATCACGGAGCATCTGCTCGCCCATTTGCTTCGTACGTGCATAAGGACATTCTGCTTCTTGAAACGGCGTATCTTCGGTCACTGGTAGCACTTCCGTATTTCCATAAACAGAACAAGAAGAGGAAAAAATGATGTTTTCTATTTCAAATTCCTTCGCGCATTTCAACACATTCAGCAAACTATTCAAATTATTATCAAAATAGCGCAATGGTTCAGAAACAGACTCACCCACACTTTTTAAGGCAGCAAAATGAATGATGCCCACTAAATCAGTATGCTCTTGAAATACCTTTCGCGTGGCTTCCAAATCACATAAATCAATCGCATAATTCTGCACGGATTTACCCGTAATTTTAGCAATACCTTCCAATGCAGACTCATCCGCATTCGACAAATTATCAATCGAAATTGCTTCAAAGCCATTGTCAATTAAATCTACAATCGTATGGCTTCCGATAAATCCACAGCCACCGGTGACGAGTACTTTTTTCATGTTATATGATTTTTGAATAACTCAGAGTTCTATTCTTTACTGTTTCTTAAAATCAAAAATTACTCCCAATCCTTTAAACTCCGATTTAGTAACGGTAAAAAATAACTCCGCTAACTCCCAAGTATTTCTTTTGTCCTTATTTTCCACTTTTGAAACAGTCATTATTTAGGGATAAATCCTATTTCAAAAGTAAAAACTAAGAGCAAAATAAACGTTATTAGTTAGCGGACTTATTATTTTACCGTTACTTATTCTTATTTTTGCGCAAAATCGGTTAAAATTTTCAGTAAAACAATTAATGTATGAATTATAAGGAATTAGCAGACGCAGTGATGGCAATTGCACAAGAAGCAGGCGAGGCGATTTTAGAAATTTATACCCAAGCAGAAGGTATCGTCATTGAAAAGAAAGCAGATAATTCTCCGCTGACCATTGCAGATAAAACGGCGAATGATATTATTTGTAAAGGACTGGAAAACTTGGCAGAAAAACATCCAATTATCTCGGAAGAAAATAAAGCGATTCCTTACGAAAAGCGAAAAGATTATCCGTATTGCTGGTTGGTTGACCCATTGGACGGTACGAAAGAATTCATTAAACGTAATGGAGAATTTACCGTCAATATCGCATTGATTCATGAGGAACAAATCGTTTTTGGAGTTGTGTATGCACCAGTTTTGGAGGAAATGTATTGGGCTGCCAAGGGCGAAGGGGCGTTTTTGATTAAAAATGGAGAAACGACGAAATTGCAAGCAGCGACTTTTTCCAATACGGATAAAAGTCTAAATTTGGTTTGCTCGCGCTCGCATTTGAATGAAGATACTCAGAATTTTGTTAACCAATATGACAAACCAAATCTCGTCGCAACTGGTAGTTCTCTGAAGTTTTTAATATTGGCAAAAGGCGAAGCGCACATCTATCCGCGCCTTGCACCAACGATGGAATGGGATACGGGTGCTGCGCAAATTGTGTTGGAAGAAGCTGGCGGAAGTGTCTTACAAAATGGTACGACGACACCATTAGCATACAATAAAGAAAATTTATTAAATCCGTTTTTTCTGGCTTATGGGAATTTGGTAAAATAACTTCTTTAGAATCCAACTGATAAAAACAGACAAGAACGGACGGGGTGGCTTGAAGCCACCTCGTCCGTTCTTTTTGTAAAATTTAGAAATGTTAAGGAATGAGAAATAAATAAAGTTAGATTCCTAATTCTACTTTAAGACTCTTAAACCTGATGCAAACTCCCCATTAATAAGAAATGAAACAAGAGTCTTAATGTTAATGTCTTCGCCAAATGATAAATGATGAATAATTGAAAACAGCGTTATGTATTTATTTAGTAATCATCATTAGTGATGCGTCTGCAAAAAAATAGACG
>JBLHWU010000062.1:0-28437 GCA_047629355.1 Saprospiraceae bacterium
ATTTGATACTCTTCACAAATATCTAAACAGCCTTTTGATTTTCAAAATCTTAGCTCTAATTCCTGATTGTCAATGAACTTTGTATGTAATTTTTTTTGAATGCTCGAAATGTGCCTGCGGCAACGCGCACTGTGTTTTTTGAAGCTCGAAAACCTGTTGAGTTTTCAGTAAAATTATACAAGAAAACGAAATTACCATTTTCATATTGTCAAAATATTAAATCCACAGAACACAGGCAGAGCATGCCGTCCCTCTCGGTAACACAGAGATACTAACCCTATTCAAAGCCACAGCGTAGTGGCAGCCTTAAATTCTCTAATTTTAATAATGCCACCAGACGGTGGTTAAATGCACAAATAATCACCTTTTCTACCAAAAGGGATGCTACGCTGTACCTCACATTACAAATCTACTTTTTTCAAATTTAAAAAAACTTTAAAAATACATTTCAAAAATTGTTAATAACTTTTTTCGGAAAAGAATAGTGCAAAAATTTCTGCTTTTAAAAGAAAAACGCTTTTTTTGCGGTTCATTCGCAACACATTATTTGTCTAAATGATTTTGTTAATAAAATCTTAACTATTTAGAAGTTATCTAAATAGGTTTTCGGCAATAAAACCATTGCAATAAATACCTTCCGAATGTTATCTTTGCGCCAATTACAAAAACAGGTGTCATGCCTTTGTAAAAATTGGCTTAAAAAAAAAGCGTACAAGATGATTCATAAATCGTTGATTAACAGTCTGTTAATATTAATATTTTCGGTGCTTACCTTCTCTGCGTTCGGTCAGGAAGCAGATATTGCTGCCGGAAAAGCCTTGTTTAAGGCGCAGTGTAACCAGTGTCACGCAAAGGACATGAAGTCCAAGTTGACTGGTCCAGCACTTGGTGGGGTAGAAGAACGTTGGGCAGAGTACCCTCGTGAAGACCTTTATACTTGGATTCGCAACTCACAAGCAATGATTGGTGCAGGTCACCCCCGTGCTGTTGAATTGTGGAATGAGTGGAAACCAACCATCATGAACCCTTTCCCAGCATTGACTGATGCTGAAATGGATAATGTGTTAGCGTATATCGACATAGTATATACTGGTAAAGATAAAATAGGTGGTGGTGGACCGGCTGAGATTGTCTGTGTAACACCAGATGAAGTAGGAAGCGACAACAAATTAATGTATGGCGTTCTCTTATTTATCTTAGCATTACTCGCAGTCGTTTTGGCTCGAATTATCGCTAACTTAAATTATTTGAACGAATCGGAAGGTGGCAAAGTACCTGCACGACGTAAAACGTTGGTAGATATTTTGACAAGTAAAGGCGTCATTGGCTTTGTCTTATTTGCAGTTGTAGTTATCGGTGGTTTTTCTACTGTTAACAATGCGATTGAGTTAGGTCGCCAACAAGGTTACCAACCAGACCAGCCGATTGCTTTCTCGCACGCTATTCACGCTTGTGAGCAAAAAATTGAATGTCAGTATTGTCACGATGGTGCACGAAGAAGTAAGCACTCTGTGATTCCTGCGGCTAATACTTGTATGAATTGCCACAAAGCAGTGAAAAATGGTTCTCGTTACGGAACTGCGGAATTGACAAAAATTTATGCGTCTGTTGGTTACGACCCATCGACTGATAAATATGTTGAAGATTACGAAGAGATGGAAGAAGCAGACCAGATGAAGATTTTCAAAAAATGGATTGCTGACCAAGCTATCTCTAATGGCGAAACTGCGGAAGAAGCGGAAACTGCAGCAGAAAATCAGTGGGAAGATATCAAAGAATCATTGACCGATTACGAAACGGGTGATTCTTCAGTTGCCGGTGCAATTGAGTGGGTGAAAATTCACAACTTGCCTGACCATGTTTATTTCAATCACGCACAACACGTTTCTGTTGGTAAGATTGCTTGTCAACAATGTCACGGTAAAGTGGAAGGAATGGATGTTGTTCAACAATACGCACCTTTATCTATGGGATGGTGTATTAACTGTCACCGTCAGACGGAAGTGAAATTTGCGGATAATGACTATTATAACTCTTACGAAATTTACCACGAGCAAATGAAAAACGGAGAGCGGGATAAAGTTACGGTAGAAGAAGTTGGAGGATTGGAATGTGCTAAATGCCACTATTAATTAAAAATTATAAATGGTGAATTATAAATGATGAATCAGTTTTAAAAAATCATCATTTATCTTGCATCATTGACAATAATATATTTAGATGAAAAATCACAATCAAGACGTTTGGGTCGGTACTGACCAGCTGGAAAATAATCCAGAATATCTCGAAGCAATGCAGCAGGAGTTCTACGAATTGCCTGTTGTTGACCAGCTTTCGGATGAACGTTCAATGAAAGTGGAAACCAACCGACGGGACTTTTTGAAGTACTTAGGTTTTGGTTTGGGGGCAGCGACGATTGCTGCAGGTTGTGAAATTCCTGTAAAGAAAGCGATTCCTTACGTTACCAAGCCAGACGCAATTGTGCCGGGTATTGCTAACTATTACGCTTCTTCTTTTGTAAATGGTGGCGATTATTGTGCTGTTTTGGTGAAAACCAGAGAAGGACGACCTATCAAAATCGAAGGAAATCCATTGTCTTCTATCACTAAAGGTGGAACGTCAGCTCGTGTACAAGCGAGTGTTTTGAGTCTATATGACACAAAGCGTTACCAAACACCGATGAGTAAAAAAGAAGAAACGTGGTCAAAAGCAGAATGGGATGCGATTGATAAAGTAGCGGGTGCGATGAAGTCTAACGACCAAATCCGTATCGTTACCAATACTGTTTTGAGTCCGACTGCAAAAGCAGCAATGGCAGAATTTACCAGTAAGTTTACTAACTCTAAAGTAGTAACTTACGATGCGGTTTCTTCTTCCGCGATGTTGCAAGCAAATCAGGCTTCTTTCGGTCAAAAAGCAATTCCAGCTTATCACTTTGATAAAGCGGACATGATTGTGAGTTTTGGTGCAGATTTTTTGGGAACTTGGGTGTCTCCAATTGAATATGCGCGCCAATACGCAGCAGGTAGAAAAATTAATGCGAAGAATCCTAAAATGTCTCGCCACGTTCAAGTGGAAAGCGGCATGACAATGACCGGTTCGAATGCAGACAACCGTATTTTGGTGAAACCATCAGAAACAGGTTCGGCAATCGCAAATTTATATAGTGCATTGGGTGGTGCAGTTTCTGCGCCAGCATTGGATGCAAAAGCTAAAGCAGCAATTAATGTTCTGGCAGATGAATTGAAAGCAGCACGAGGCAAGTGCTTAGTGGTTTCTAGTTCAAACAACTACGGCGAGCAAGTATTGGTTAATGCGATCAATGACAAATTGGATAGCTACGGCAATACCATGACTTGGGGTGCGGCTTCTATGCAGCGTCAAGGTTTGGATTCTGAAATTCAATCGTTGATTAGTGAAATGGACAGCGGTCGGGTAGATGCAGTTATCGTTTGGGGTGCAAACCCAGCATACGATTTGCCAAACTCTGACAAATTCCGTGCAGCATTTGCGAAAGTAGGGACGAAGATTTCTTTGGCAACTACACCAGATGAAACAACGGATTTATGTGACCACATTGCGCCAGGTCACCACGGCTTAGAAAGCTGGGGAGATGCGATGGCAAAACGTGGACATTATAGTTTGGTTCAGCCAACAATTAGTCCATTATTTAGCACAAGACAAGCAGAGGAGAGCATTTTGCGATGGGCAAGTAGCAGCAACTTGGATACGGAAGCTGACCAACCTTACTATGATTACTTAAAAAATAACTGGGAAAATACTGTATTTACTCAACAGAGTAACTATATGGGTTTCCAAGCATTTTGGGATTCGTCATTGCACGATGGAGTAGCAGAGATTAAGCAAGACGAACCAGTTTCAACTTTCTCTGGAAACGTTGCAGAAGCAGCTAATCAAATTAGCAAGCCTTCTAACGAAGAAGTAGAGATTTCTTTCTTCGAAACTGTAAATATTGGTGCAGGTCAATATTCTAACAACCCTTGGTTGATGGAAATGCCTGACCCAATTACGCGTGCAGTTTGGGGTAACTATTTGATGTTCCCAATTGTATTTGATGGCAACCGTCGTTTTGATGGCTGGGGACCATTTGCTGGTTTGAATCAAAGCGAATATAAAGGACACGCGGATGTCGTTGGCTTTACAGTTAATGGAAAAGAGTCGGAATTAACCGGTATTCGTCAGTTTGGACAAATGCACGGAACAGTAGCATTGGCAGTCGGTTACGGTCGTACTGTTGCGGGTAACTGCGGTGAAAACGTTGGTATCAACGCTTTCGAAATGTGTTCTATAGACGCAAATGGCAATACGCAATACTACTCGGCAAAAGTAGATGTTAAAGGATTTGTCAAAGAAGACCATGAATTTGCTTGTGTTCAGTATCACCACACTTTTGGTGTAACGGGTAGCACAGACGCAGAGCCAGACAAAACAATCAATTTGGATGAACAAGCCATGATGACTGTCGGTGTTGGTATTCAAGGTGAAATCACTGATCGTTCAATCATTTATAAGTCTAACTTAGACGAGTTGCCTGATTTGACGAAAAAAATTCATGAATTCAGAGAGGAAGCAGAGCATTTGAATCAACAAACGCTTTATCCTTACGAAGAATATTTGGAGACTGTTTACGGACAAGGTCACCACTGGGGTATGCACGTTGATATGAATGCATGTATTGGTTGCGGTGCTTGTCAGGTTGCTTGTGTTGCGGAAAACAACGTTCCAGTTGTTGGGAAATACGAAGTATTCCGTCACCACGAAATGACTTGGATGCGTATTGACCGTTACTTCTACGGTGATTACGAAAATCCAAAAACGGTTTACCAACCAATGATGTGTCAGCACTGTGATAACGCTCCTTGTGAGAATGTTTGTCCAGTAGCAGCGACGAATCACAGTTCGGAAGGTTTGAACCAAATGGCTTACAATCGTTGTATCGGTACACGTTATTGCGCAAATAACTGCCCTTACAAAGTACGTCGTTTTAACTGGATGGATTACACAACTGCTGATTTATTTGGTGGAAATGAGCCAAAAATCAACGGGGAAGAAACACCATTCTACGCAGATAATTTGACGCGTATGGTCTTGAATCCTGATGTAACAGTTCGTTCAAGAGGAGTAATGGAAAAATGTTCTTTCTGTGTACAACGTATCCAAGAAGCGAAATTGGTTGCGAAACGAGAAACTCGAATGTTGCGGGACGGTGATGTAAAATCTGCTTGCCAAACTTCTTGCCCAACTGGTGCAATTACTTTTGGTGACATTAACATCAAAGATTCTGCCATCAACAAAGCATTGGAGAATCCGTTGAATTACCAAGTGTTGGAAGAAATTAACGTTCGTCCATCGGTAACTTATTCAGCGGTTGTTACGAATAGCTCTGACAAATTGAGCTAAAAAAAATAAGAATTAAAAATGAAGAATTAAGAAGAAGTCGAAAGCTTTGAAATTTTTCTTCAGTTTGAAATAATACTTTTAAAAGAAGTCAGAAGTCAGACCGCTATGCTGTCAGAAGTCAGAAACAAACAAGCTAAACTTGTGAAGTTCTGACTTCTGACAATGAAATGGTTTGACCTCTGACCTCTCGAAAATAAATTTAAATCATGAGCGCACCAGTTTCGGCGATACGCTATCCATTAATTGAGGGTAACAAAAGTTACCATGATATTACGGAAGACTTGATTGGACCAACGGAGAGAGCTCCCAACTTGGCTTGGGTAATTTGCTTCGTTCTTTCAGCGGTTATTTTTTCTTACGGAATGTTTTGTTTGTGCTATACCTTTTATATGGGTATTGGTGCTTGGAACTTGAACCGTTCGATTGGTTGGGGATATGACATTACGAACTTCGTTTGGTGGATTGGTATCGGTCATGCCGGTACACTGATTTCCGCGATTTTGTTGTTGTTCCGTCAGAAATGGCGTACCGGCGTAAACCGAGCAGCAGAGGCGATGACCATTTTTGCGGTAATGTGTGCGGGTTTGTTCCCAGCGACACACACCGGACGACCTTGGTTTGACTTCTTTATGTTCCCTTATCCTAACACACGTGGACCATTGTGGGTAAACTTTAACTCTCCACTTTTGTGGGATGTTTTTGCGGTATCTACTTATTTCACGGTATCGTTATTGTTCTGGTACACAGGTTTAGTACCGGATTTTGCAACGATTCGTGACCGTGCGACGGGCGTTCGACGTAAAATTTACAACTTCGTTTCGATGGGTTGGACTGGTTCGGCGAAGCACTGGCAACGATGGGAGTCTTTGTCTCTCGTATTGGCAGGTTTGGCGACACCATTGGTATTGTCGGTTCACACGATTGTATCTTTTGACTTTGCTACTTCCGTTATTCCTGGATGGCACACCACGATTTTCCCTCCGTACTTTGTTGCTGGAGCGATTTTCTCAGGGTTTGCGATGGTATTGACGTTGATGATTATTACTCGAAAAATTCTGAGTCTGGAAGAATATATTACTTTGGAACACATCGAAACGATGAACAAAGTAATCTTGTTGACTGGAACAATTGTAGGTTCTGCATATTTAACGGAGTTGTTTATCTCTTGGTACTCTCAGTTTGTTTATGAAACTTCTGCTTTTCACAATCGAGTAGCTGGACCCTATTTCTGGGCGTACGTTGGGATGATGGGTTGTAACTTGTTAGCACCACAAATCTTCTGGTTCCGAAAATACCGAAGAAGTATCTTCGTCACTTTCTTGATGTCTATCTTTATCAATATTGGTATGTGGTTTGAGCGTTATGTAATTATCGCAACGACTTTGGCACGTGATTACTTGCCATCAAGTTGGTCTTATTACTGGCCTTCATGGGTAGAGATTGGTATATATATAGGTACAGTTGGTTTGTTTTTCGTATTGTATTTGATTTTCTGTCGAGTTGCACCAGTAGTTGCAGTAGCAGAGGTGAAAGCAATTTTGAAAACAGCAGGTGATCAATATGTTGGACCAAATGCGAAGCATCTCCAGAAAGTAAATGCGGACAATGAAAAAGCTCGTATTTTGGGAATGGATAAATAAGTGCAGATAATTTAGCAAAGAAAAAATTGACTATTTACTCGACAAAATCGAATCAATCGAAATAATCGAGAAAATCGAAATAATCAAACAATGGCAAATAATTCAGTTTTATACGGTTTATATAATGATGAGACAGAGTTGTTGTCGGCAGTAAAAGAAGCCAACAACCAACACTTGGACATCATGGATGTATTCTCTCCGTTTCCAGTTCACGGTTTAGACCCTTTGTTGGGCTTGGCGGAATCTCGGATTCACATTGCAGGTTTCGTCTTCGGTGCAATTGGGACTTTAGTTGCATTTTTGGGAATGACCTGGATTTTTACAAGTGACTGGCCAATCATTTTTGGTGGTAAACCATACTGGTCAGTACCTGCATTTATTCCAATTACTTTTGAGGTAACGGTTTTGTTTGCTTCGATTGGAATGGTAGTTTCGTTTTATATTGTCTGTGGAATGGGTTTCGGTGTTACGAACCCAACTTTGGATGATAGAATAACGGATGACAAATTCTGTATTGCTTTTGATGCCAATGATAAAACGGAGAGTGACTTGGATAAGATGAAAGGCTTTTTTAGCAAAACAGGTGCAGCTGAAGTTAACCAGAAAGTCATATAGACGGTTGACGGTAAACGGCTCACGGAAGATGGTGAGTCACGAATTTTAAATTAGATTTTTATTCAAAAGAATTTGGGTCAAAAATTATAAATACTTTTTTTTAAAAAGGAGTGTTTAAATTTTTCAAATTCATTTTGATTTACAATAGATTAAAAGCCTTTAGTGGAAGATCTCGCGATTGTTTGATAAGCTATTTTATAAAAGCAGCGTTTGTGAAAAAATTGCTAAACGAATACGAATTCAATCAATAACGAATAACTAAATTAGCTAATGAAAAATATTAAAAATATACTTTTTGCAATTGCTATCGTAGCAGTTATGTCAACGACTTACTCTTGCAGTGATTCGGTAGGTGGCAATACGACGGGTACTGAATTTATGCCGGATATGGCACACTCAATTGCAAATGAGGCGAATATCTTGAACTATTACGACCTGAATACTTGGTCAATTGAGGACGGAAGTGCCATCTCTTTGCGAGAAACTTCAACTCCTCGTAAACCAGTAATGGGTACAATTCCTCGTGGTGCAGCAGCCACAGCGACCACGGATTCCAACTTCGGTTCTCCTGCGGAAGCAGTGCAGCACACGATGAAAGTAATGGAAAATACTGATTATTCAATTCCAGTAACACCAAACGGTTCTGCACCTTATTATTTTGAGGATTCAGATTCTGGACGAATTGCGGCGACTGCAGAGTTGTTGTATAATCCATATCCAATTACCAAAGATGGTTTAGCGCGTGGAAAAATGTTGTATAACACTTTTTGTGCAATTTGCCACGGTGAAAAAGGAGACGGAAATGGTTGGTTAGTTGACGAAGCAAATCCTAAAGCGGTTTATCCAGCAGCACCAGCAATTCTGATTAATGAAGAATTTACAGCGGCTTCTAATGGTCGAATGTATCACGCGATTATGTGGGGTAAAAATGTAATGGGACATTATAAGGATAAAGTTTCTTACGAAGAAAGATGGCAGGTAATTCACTGGATTCGTTCTTTACAAGCTAAAAATTCAAAAGTAGCTTACAATGAAGATGAAAATACCTTGAATGCTCAATTTGGTTTACCAGTAGTTTCAATGAATCAAATGGCGGCTAACGAAATGAAGGAAGCAATGAATGTTGGAGGTGATGGTGAGATGGATAAGGCGAATACTTCAACAGAAGGTAATCATGAAAATGTAGAAAGCCACGACGGAGACCATAGCGAAGGGCATTAATTTAAAAAATCGAAAATCAACTTAGTAGCTTGGTGAAAAATTAATAGTTAATCCTTAACAATTAACCATTCACTAAAGCTAATTACTAAATAAGATACAATGAAATCATTTGTTTTTGAAGGTAAAACGAAAACCATTTTAGGGGTTTTTATGGTAATCGGACTTGTCTGTCTTATCGCCTCTTGGTTTGCTGAACCTGCCGCTTTAGTCTATATGGAAGACGGTCATGAAGTAAATAATCACATGCGCTTCTGGTCAAATTTCTTGCAAAATTCTGTATTCTTTACAGGAATGTCATTCCTTGCTTTGTTTGTATTGACCGCATTTACGACAGCATGGGCAGGATGGTACACGCAGTTTAAAAGATTATACGAAGCATTGGCAGCTTTTTTGGTGCCAGGTTTGATTTTATTTACGGTGCTTATTGTGGGTCTATATACACACGGTCATCACTTATACCACTGGGCAGCGGAAGGTATAGCAGAGGTAGGACACCCAAATTATGATAAAATTATCGCTGGTAAGTCAGCCTTTTTGAACAAAGGCTGGTACACTTGGGGGACTTTTGTTGTCGTTGGTGTATGGATTCTTTGTTGGTATAAAATCCGTCAGCACTCTGTAGCGGAAGACACTGAAGGGGACGAGAGTTTCTATCACCATAAAATGATTCGACGATGGTCAGCAGCATTTCTACCGTTTGCAGCATTCTCGATTATTGTAGTTATTTGCTTGTGGGTGATGTCTATTGATGCGCACTGGTATAGTACCTTGTTTTTCTGGTACAATGCAGCGAGTTTATTCGTAGCGATGAACGCATTGACAATTTTGTTGTTGATTTGGATGAAAGGAAAAGGTTATTATCCTCAAGTTACTGATGAGCACTTGCATGATTTGGGTAAATTCTTATTTGCATTTAGTGTATTCTGGACGTACTTGTGGTTTTCTCAATATATGTTGATTTGGTACAGTAATAACGGGGAAGAAACGATTTATTTCAAAGAAAGGATTACACAATATCCAGTTCTTTGGTACGGTAACTTGGTTATCAACTTTGTTTTACCATTTTTCGTTTTGATGCGTAATAGTAACAAACGGAAATACGGAACATTGGTATTAATCTCTGTTTTGACTTTCTTCGGTCACTGGTGGGATTTCTTTTATATGATCAAACCAGGTACTTTCAAAACAGCACAGGAATTGGCGCACCATGCAACTGAACACGTTGGTGAAGTTGGAGAACATGCAGCTCATGCATTTACGATGGGTTTCACGATTCCAGGTTTCTTAGAAATCGGAATTGGGGTAGGTTTCTTAGCGGCATTCTTGTTCGTTACTTTTTCTACTTTGACGAAAGCATCGTTGATTCCAGCAAAAGATCCTTATTTGGGGGAAAGTTTGCACCACGAAGTTATGCAAGCAGAAGGCGATCATTAAGGATTGCATTGTCAAAAGCAAATAGCAACCAAGAATTTTAGTTAAATTGAGTTTTAGCTGCATTCAAACGGAAAAAATGTTTACAGATTTCCTTATTTGGAATTATTTAAAATAAGAATTTTGGTTTTTTGTAAACGAAAAATTCCTGTTAAGGTACTACTTTTGTAAATATAAATTTAGAGTATTAAATTGTATGAAAGTGAAGAGTTATCGTTCGGTTTAAAATAATAAATCAACTAATAATCAATCACCAAATACCAATACACCATAAAAAATGAGTACAGGTTTAATCATTGCTTTATGTCTGGTTTTTATCGTTGTGATTTTAATTCAGATTGGTCGAGTCACCGAATTGGCAGGAAAGATTCGTGGCGAAGAAGAAGTACAGTTCGAAACTAATCGTCGAAATGGAATATTTTCGATGGTCTTTTTAGTTGGATTTCTTGCGTTTTGTATTTTAAGTGCAGCCAAGTATAAGAACTGGATGTTGTGGTACGGACCACACGAAGCTGCTTCTGAACACGGTGGTTCTTTGGACTCTTTGTTCAATACGACCTTGTTTTTCACAGGTATCGTTTTCGTTTTGACCCATATCGCCTTGTTTTACTTTGCTTACAAGTATGCAGGTAAGAAAGGTCAAAAAGCGAGCTTTATTTCTCATGATAACAAATTGGAGGTTATTTGGACAGCTGTTCCAGCGGTTGTTATGTGTTTCTTGGTAATCAAAGGTTTGGTTGCATGGAATACAGTAATGGCGGATATTCCAGAAAATTATACCGCTTCTTTGATTCCTCAAACGGAAGAAGAGTACATTGAAATCGAAGCAACGGGTGCACAGTTTTTGTGGTACCTACGTTACCCAGGTGCCGATGGCAAATTGGGAGCGCGTAACTTTAGAATGATTGATGGCTTGAATCCATTGGGTCAAAACTGGACGGATGAAAAGAATTTAGATGATTTTCACCCATCAGAAATCGTTTTGCCAAAAGGTAAAAAAGTTAGGGTAAGAATCACCGCGCGTGATGTACTGCACAATTTCTATTTGCCACACTTCCGTGTGAAAATGGACGCAATTCCGGGTATTCCAACTTACTTTGTGTTTACACCAAAGTTCACAACAGAAGAGTACCGTCAGAAATTGAAAGGTACACCTGAATATGAAGAACCGATTGATGCAGATGACCCAGAGAGTCCGACTCGTTGGGAAGCTTTTAATTATGAATTGGCTTGTTCTGAATTATGTGGAATAGGTCACTATTCAATGAAAAAGCAAGTTCGAATCGTCGAATTAGAAGAGTATGAGGAATGGTTGAAAACACAGAATTCTTACTACTTGGGTAACATTTTGGGAACTGCACAAGACCCTTGGCCAATGAATGGTGAATTGCCATCTGTTTTGACCAAAGCTCGGACTGCTGAATTTTTGGCAGATATGGATAAAGCAATGACAACAGATGTTGACGCAGAACGAATCGTTTTGCTGAAGTATGTGATGTTTGATACTGGAAAATCTTCTTTGGATGCTTTGTCTCGTTACCAATTGGGTGATGTTGCCAATATCTTGAAGAAGGATACAGATTTGAAAATCGAATTGCGTGGTCACACCGATAATCAAGGCGACGATGGTATGAATATGGATTTGTCCCGAAATCGTGCAGGAATGGTTTTCAATTACTTAGTTGGTAAAGGTGTTAATGAAAATCAGTTAATTTCCCGAGGTTATGGTGAAACTATGCCACTAGGTGATAACGCTACTGAAGAAGGTCGTCAAATGAATCGTCGGACAGAGTTGAAAGTTATCAACGACAACACAACCTTGGCATCAGCAACAGCTGTACCAGAAGTAGAAGAGGCAGACTAATAGTCGTGACTTTGAATTGACCAAAAAAGAATTAATTTAAAAAGCTATAAACAATTTTCGAAAAACATTATTTTAAAGGTTATTCCTAAATTGTAAATTTTAAATATAAAAGATATGGCAACCGTAGTTTTAGAACCAAAAGTGCAACATCAGCACGAGGATGACATTTTAATTGAAGAGTACGGATATGATGACCATTTTCATGATCACCATCATGGAGATAAGTATCAATCTAATTTTATTACGCATTACATTTTTAGCCAAGACCATAAGATTATTGCTCGCCAATTTTTGATTACGGGTATGTTTTGGGCTATTATTGGTGCAGGAATGTCAATCATTTTCCGCATGCAGTTAGGTTTTCCTGAGGAAAGCTTGGCGTGGTTACAACCATTGTTGGGTGGATGGATTGAGGTTAATGCAGAGACTGGAATGGGTGTTTTATCTCCAGAATTTTACTATGCTTTGGTCACCATGCACGGTACGATACTCGTCTTTTTTGTATTAACGGCAGGATTATCAGGAACGTTTAGTAACTTATTGATTCCGTTGCAGTTAGGAGCAAGAGATATGGCATCTCCATTATTGAATATGCTATCTTATTGGTTCTTCTTTTTAGCTGGATCAATTATGTTCTACTCGCTATTCATTAGTACAGGACCATTCTCTGGAGGCTGGACAGCTTATCCGCCATTGAGTGCATTACCGCAGGCTTCGACAGGATCGGGTACAGGTATGACTTTATGGATTATGAGTTTGGTAATGTTTGTTGTTTCCGTTCTTTTGGGTGGGATTAACTACATCACAACTGTTTTGAACTTACGTACTAAAGGTATGACGATGTGGAGAATGCCATTGACAATCTGGGCATTTTTCGTAACTGCAATTCTGGGTCTTTTATCATTCCCAGTATTGGCATCTGCATTCTTCTTAGTAATGTGTGATAGAAGTTTGGGAACGAGCTTCTTCTTGAGTGAAATTTTCATTGGTGGTGAGGCCTTAGACCACGTTGGTGGTAGCCCGATTTTGTATCAGCACTTGTTCTGGTTCTTGGGTCACCCAGAGGTATATATCATTATCTTGCCAGCGTTTGGATTGGTATCGGAAGTTCTTTCGGTACACGCACGGAAGCCAATTTTTGGATATAAAGCAATGGTATTCTCAATTCTAGCAATTGCTTTCTTGTCTTTTGTCGTATGGGCACACCACATGTTTATGTCAGGTGTAAACCCATTTATCTCTAACTTCTTCGTAATCTTTACTTTGATTATTGCTGTACCATCAGCGGTAAAAGTATTTAATTGGATTGCGACTTTATATCGAGGAAATATTCGATTCAATGCTGCATCTTTATTTGCAATTGGGTTTGTATCGTTGTTTATCTCAGGTGGTTTGACAGGTATCTTTTTAGGTAATTCTGCGATTGATATCGTAATGCACGATAATTATTTCGTAGTTGCTCACTTCCACATTGTAATGGGTATCGCGGCATTCTTCGGAATGTTCTCAGGTATTTATCACTGGTATCCTAAGATGTACGCACGTTTTATGAATGAAACGTTGGGTAAAATTCACTTCTGGGGAACAATCATTGGAGCTTACGCGATTTTCTGGCCAATGCACTATTTAGGTATGGCTGGTGTACCTCGTCGTTACTACCGATTTGATAGTTTTGACACATTTGGTCAGTTTGCTGATTTGAATAAATTTATTACTATCGCAGCAATCGTTGTTTTCTTTTTGCAAATCTTGTTCGTAATTAACTTTATATACAGCATTTGGAAAGGTAAGAAAATGACAACTCGAAACCCTTGGGGTGCATCAACTTTGGAGTGGACGACTCCAATTCATACAGGTCACGGTAACTGGGAAGGTAAATTACCAGCAGTTCAACGTTGGGCTTATGATTATGGTAAAGATGGTCGCGATTTCATTCCGCAAATCGAACCATTGAAACCAGGCGAAGTCGATGGTCATTAATGACTTTTAATTGGAAATAAATGACCGTTGAGAATTAAGGAGGTTACTTCAAGTAACCTCCTTAATTAACCTCAATCCATTTATTGATAATTTATAAAATAAGAAAATGCAGAATAGAGTAAAAGCAGTAAACAATGGTTCTGAAATAGCACTTTTCTCAAAATGGAAAGACTTTTTAGAATTGGTGAAATTCAGATTGAATTTGACCGTCGTTTTCTCTGCAGTGATGGCTTATTTAATTGTTTCAACGGGAGTAATTGATTGGGTTGAAATAGGTATTTTGGCATTAGGCGGCTTTCTGATTACAGGAGCATCCAATGCACTCAATCAAATTCTGGAAAAAGATTATGATGCATTGATGACGCGCACCGAAAATCGGCCATTAGCGGCTGGTCGAATGGACGTTTCAGAGGCATTGATGTTAGCAGGTTTGATGAGTACAGCGGGGATATTTTTATTAGCGATTTTCAACGTTTGGGCATCCTTTTTTGGGATGTTGGCATTGTTGAGTTACGCTTTTATTTACACACCGTTGAAACGGATTTCACCGATTGCAATCACAGTTGGTGCATTTCCAGGCGCCTTGCCAATGATGATTGGCGCGGTGGCATTTGAAGGGCACATTACTATGATGGCATTCACCTTGTTTGCGATTCAGTTTTTATGGCAATTCCCACATTTTGCAGCTATTGGCTGGTTAGGACAGGAAGACTATAAAAAAGCTGGTTACAAATTTGTAATTTCGCCACAAGGAGGAAGAGATAGAAGTGCTGGGATTTATTCAATGGTCTATGCGCTATTGTTGATTCCAGTTGGTTTGATTCCTTTTTATTTAGGAATGACAGGAACTATTTCAGCGGTTATTTTAATCGTTTTAGCTATTGTTTATGCAGGTTTTGGTTGGAATTTATATCAAAAAAATGACCGAAAAGCAGCATTACAATTGATGTTTAGTTCTTTCTTTTATTTACCACTTGTCTTATTTGCCTTGTTTTTTGACAAAATATAGTATTGACGTATTTTACGTTTACTAAACTTTCGATGTTTAGTAAATATAAATTAAAGCAATACACTAATATACTAATTTTATGAATGTGGCAGTAGAAAATAAATTTACGAGGAGAAATAAAATACACCCTAAGAAATTCGCTTTAATGGCAGGCTGTGCGAGCATCGTAATGATGTTTACGGCTTTTACAAGTGCCTATATTGTACGACAAGCAGCAGGAAATTGGTTGGAATTCTCTTTACCAACGATGTTTACTTACAGTACAGTTGTCATTATATTAAGTAGTATCGCTTTACAAGCTTCGTATTATTCTTTTAAAAAAGGAAATCCGGTCTTGTATAAAGGATTACTTCTTGTAGCATTAGCGTTTGGCTTTTCTTTCGTCATCATGCAATATATGGGTTGGCAAGAGATGGTAGAAGTACTCGGAATTAGCATGGGAAGAAATCCTTCGGGAGATTTCATTTATGTAATTTCAGGGGTTCACGCAGCACACGTTTTAGGAGGAATTGCGGTTTTATTAGTTGCAATTATTCAAGCGTTTGCTTTAAAATACAAAGTAACAGAAAGACGAATTCTTAGATTTGATATGACCTTAATTTACTGGCACTTTGTCGGTGTTTTATGGGTTTATTTAGTCTTGTTTTTCACGTTTCAACGATAAAAAGAGAGGTCAGAAGTCAGAAGTCAGATCATTTCATTGTCAGAAGTCAGAAAAATCAGCGTGAATACTCTGACTTCTGACAGTAAAATGGTCTGGTCTTTGACTTCTTTAATTAGATTATAAACTATATTTTAACAAAAACATTAAGATGTCAACAGTAGCACACGATACGCATCACGACGGGACTAAGGAAGATTGGAGTGGAGGAACGCAGCCTTTTAAGGTTAGCTATGGTAAATTAATGATGTGGTATTTTTTGTTGTCGGATGCCTTCACTTTTGCGGGTTTCTTGATTGCCTACGGAACGCTTCGTTTCAGTAGTTTTACTTGGCCAGTGCCAGATTTTGTGTTTCAAACGGCACCATTCAACAATTTAGGAATGGGGCATGAAACACATCTACCTTTGATTTTCGTAACCTTTATGTCTTTCCTTTTGATTGTCAGTTCGGTAACGATGGTTCGAGCAGTCCAAGAAGGGCATCGGGAAAATCAAAAAGGAGTGGTCTTTTGGATGTTTTTAACCATTCTTGGTGGTATCGGTTTCTTGAGCTGTCAGGCTTGGGAGTGGAATAATTTGATGGGGACGGAGCACATGACTGCTTTGACCAATCCTTTTGGGTCTTTCCCCGAAGCTGGTCAATATACAACTGATAGTCATGGTCATGCTTATGCTGCGGGCGAAACTGCTGAAGTATTTGAAGCTGGGTCAAATTACTTGATTCACACTGACCACGATACTGGTGAGTTCATTCAGCGTGGTGTGAAATTTGAAGATGGTACAACGGCTCTACAAGAATTTGGTCCAAAAGCCTTTGGTGCTTTATTCTTTGGAATTACAGGTTTCCACGGATTTCACGTATTGTCTGGAGTTATTTTTCTAATCATCATCATGTTGAATGCGATGAGTGGATTGTATGCCAAGCGGAAGAATGGATATGAAATGGTTGAGAAGATTGGGCTGTATTGGCACTTTGTCGATTTAGTCTGGGTATTTGTATTTTTGGTATTTTACCTTATATAAGTGCCGTTTTCAATTGTGACTTCATTTTATGAAAGTCAGAATGGATATTAAAATTTCAAATAAAAAACATAGAATAGTTTCCTAAAATTCAGTAGGAACTATTTCTTCTAAAAATATAGAAATGTCTGAACGTTCATACGAAGAATCGAAAAAGTTTGTTTTCAAAGGGCTTTGGCTTTTGGCAGCAGTAACTTTAATAGAAGTTTTTATCTCCTTAATTAGCAAAGGATATTTAATTTCTGGCTTAGAAGATATCGGTTGGTTGGGTGCAATATTCTCACTTGGTATTATCATTCTATCTTTGTACAAAGCTTATTTTATTATCTATGAGTTTATGCACATGGGTGGCGAAGTACGCGGATTGCGATTGACGGTTTTAATGCCCTTATTATTATTGGTATGGGGAATTATCGCATTTTTTCAAGAAGGAAACTCTTGGAAAAATAGCAGACAAAAGATTATAGACAAAAATGCTGAAGAGGTTGGCGATGATGTTGGATTGGAAAGATGGGAAGCAGAAACTTACAAGGGGTTAATCTAAAGCGAAAAAGGCGAGTCAATTTGGCTCGCCTTTTTTGTTTGTTTTTAATTACTTTAAATAGTGGTTTTTTGACAATTTCGTGAACCGAAAATTCAAACTAAGGTTATAATCGTTGGTTATATTCGATAACTACTGGTTAGGGAGTAGATTATTTATTACCTATTCCCTTACTTCTGTAGACAACCTAAAACTAAAAAATGTCTGTTACTAAAAAAAATAAAGGACTTATTGTTCAATTCATCATGCTAATGTCTCTACTGGCAATAACGCCGATTGGAACTTACTTTTGGATGAAAGGCGGTGTTGATTATCGGACAGAGAGATTATCTGAGTTGAAAGACTTTGGGAAAATCGCTGATTTCAAAGCAACAGATGAAAAAGGAATGCCGTTTGATACCTCAAATATCATAGGAAAAATGGCTTTGGTTATGTTCATGCCGGAGAATAAAGCGGAAGCGAAAAAGTTGATGGAACGCATCGAATTGGTAGAGTATCAAATGGAAGAACAACTGGACCAACGAAAAGATATGTTGTTTCTATTTTACACGACTTCGGGGGACTTGGTAAATTATGCTAAAGGGCTCATGGTAAAAGAGAATGACAAATTTATCTTTGTGAATGTCTCACTTGCTGAAATGAGTCGAATTAAAAGCGAAGCTTATAATTTGAAGCAAGCAGGAGGAATGGGTGTTATGACTAAAAATCCATTAGTTTTAGCCGATTTAAAAAGTAAAATTCGTCATTATTATGACCCGATGGTCAACAAGGATATGGGGAAGTTAGTGGAACATATGGCGATGATTCTACCGCAAGATAAAGATAAAGATATCGTGTTTCGACGGGAATCAGAGAAGTAAAAAACGATTCACTAAATTCGGCTCACGGGAAAGCAAACCAAATTTTAATTCATCGAATTTTTAGAAAATGATGCAAGAACAAAATTTACAATTAGCAAAAAAGCTAAATATCGCTGCCTGGATAGTCAGTGCGGTAGTACTGGCATTGGTTGTTGCCATGCGGAAAATTAGTTTAGATTTTGGAATTGATTTCACATTTTTACCACCTTTGTATTCAATTTTAAATGCTTTGACAGCGGTATTTTTAATGTCGGGCCTATACCAAATTAAGCAGAAAAATATTGCTAATCATCAACGCTTGATGAATGTTGCAGTGATTTTATCCGCCTTATTTCTTTTGTGTTATGTTTTATATCATATCACAACACCTGAGACGAAATATGGGGATGTAAACTATGATGGAGTTGTAGATGAGGCAGAATTATTGGAACTTGGAGGCATGAGAACGGTCTATCTAATTTTACTAATCACACACATTGTATTGGCGGCAGTTATTTTACCTTTCATATTATTTACCTATATTAGGGCATATACCAATCAAATTGTGAAGCACCGAAAAATGGCACGATGGGTTTTTCCTTTTTGGCTATATGTAGCAGTGACTGGACCGATATTGTATCTGATGTTGATGCCGTATTATAAGTGATAGTGTACCGTAAACTTTCAGTTTGTGCACTTCACGGAAGCATTTAACTTAATTTTTCTAATAGAGTAGAGGCGCAAAATAAAAGTCTGCGGCACACTACAAAATCAGTTAATTATGAAAAATAAACAAATTTTAAAAATAATCTTAATTGGAATCTTTGCGGCAATCATGCCTGACTTGGTAGCACAGTGTCCAATGTGTAAAATGGCAGCTGCAAGTAACCTTAGCAACGGTGGAACGGCAGGCGCAGGCTTGAACTTCGGTATCTTATATATTTTAGCATTGCCTTACTTATTAGTGAGCGTCATTGGTTATATTTGGTGGAGAAACCGAAAAAAGAATCTGGATGAGAATGAAGTCGCGCCGCAGGAGGATATGAGTTTTTCTGAGAATTAGAAAGGAATAGACTACGCAGTAGTCAAACCGTAATAATGTCGAATGCAATTCGACAAAAAAAAGGAAAATCATGGTATTTTGTCAAAAATATCATGATTTTTCTTTTTGTGTAAAAACATATCTTACCTTACGCAACAATACTTAAGGAATGCTCAGTAATTAATTCGATTATTTGTGTCCAGGTACTTAATTCTCAAAATCTGCTATAACTTATTCTTTGCACGTTCCTAAGGCTCATCCTTTTTATGAATGAAAAATTCATAATGGCTTACGTTTCTATGTCCATCAAAAAAATCGGAAAATACCTCCTACGTTTTGTGCTCCTCATCATTCTATTATTGGTGCTGCTTGCCGCTATTCTACAGATTCCTGCTGTCCAAAATTATATCGCTGACAAAGCAACTAACTATCTAAAAGAGACTTTAAAAACGGAAGTTCGACTCCATTCCATTCACCTTCGCCTGCCCGAATCGCTGGTTATCGAAGGTTTTTACATGGAAGATTTAGAAAAGGATACGTTGATTAGCGTTGGAGAATTGGCAGTTAACTTCACGTTGAATAAATTATTGCAAAAGCAAATTCAATTCGATGAAGTAACTTTAAAAAACGGAGTTGCCAATATTGAAATTGATATAAATAACGTTGCAAACTTTGACTTTATCATTGAAGCTTTTGCACCGACGGAAGATGGCACCTTACCCGAACCCACTTCTGAGAAACCGACCGCATCTTCTTGGGAATTAACGTTTAATAATACTGATTTGAATCTTGAAAAGGTAGGAATCAAATATGACGATGATTTCGGTGCGATTGATTTTCGTGGAAATATTGGCGAATTATCGGGCGGTACCGACGATATTGATTTAGCCAAAGGTATTTTCAATATTGATGATTTAGCTTTGCGCAATTCTGATATTTCTTTGAAAATAGGCGAATCGCTTGCGTCCGAAGATAGGACGACGACTGTTTTGGATTATGCGGTAACTGCTGCTGAGTTGACTATTGAAAATATCCATTTTGATTTTCAAATGCTAACTTTAGAAATGGTGACCTATTTAAATGAGGTGGCTTTGGAGGATTTAGAAGTGCGGTTAAAAGGGGAGGACATTGGGGTTAAAAGTAGTCAGTTTTTAATGGAGAATAGTGATTTCGCGTATGCTATTCCGAATACGCTGATGGTGCAAAATGGGTTTGATACCAATCATTTTGGTTTTAAAAATATCAATATTGAGATAGCGGATTTGGACTATCAAAATATGGATATTTCTGCAGATATTCAGCGATTACATTTAGAAGATGGAAAGGGCTTCATTTTAGAAAATGCAAGGACGAAAATAGCGTTTTCTGAGAAGGAATTGCTTTTGGAAAACTTCTTATTAGATACTAAAAAATCATTGATTACAAGTGAAAAAACGCAGATTCAATATCCATTTTTAGCAGAGAATTCAGGTTTGAAAGACTTGCTGGCCAATGTTAATTTAAATATCGAAAAATTGGCTATTGCGGATGTGCAATACTTTTACCCAGATTTGGATAGTATTGAGTTTTTTAGAAAAAATAAAGCTAAGTTTCTGACAGCCAAAGTAATAGGTTCGGGTAACTTGGAAGAGTTTCAATTGAAAACTTTTGAATTAGACAATTGGAATACAAAAATTAGAGCGAGGGGTTTGGTCAGAAATACTCTGGATACGCTGAACGCTTATTTCGATTTAAACGTTTCGCACTTCCGTATTACTGATAAAGGAATTTTAGATTGGTTGCCACCGAATACGCTGCCCGAGTATGTAGAATTACCGAATGTACTGAATTTTAAAGGAAAGTTCAAAGGAAAACTTAATGACTTTAACGCTCGCTTGAATGGGCAAACTACGCGCATCATCGCACCCGTTGCGTCTGAATTAGAAATCTTTGCCCGCATCAAAAATATAATGGATTTAGACCGTGCGTTTTTCGATATTCGATTGGATTCGCTTTATACGACGAAGCAGGGTTTTATGGCATATTTGCCACCCGGCACGATTCCCGAATACATCGAACTACCTAACAAATTGATGCTGAAAGGAACGGCAAAGGGAACGATGAAAAATTTGAATTCTGACTTTAAATTATCGTCGGTGCGTAATGGGAAAGTGAGCGATTTTCTAGCGAGCGGCAGCGTCTCTGATTTGTTGTCCGGGAATATTGGTTTTGATATTACCTTGGAATCAGCAGAGTTTTCGCAAGCAGATTTACAATCATTTTTACCAGATTCTTTACTGCCTGCTTATTTAAAGTTGCCGTTTATCAATAAGATTAGGGGGATTGTTCAAGGAAATGCCGAGAATTTTAAATCCAAGCTAAGTTTTAATGCGAATGGAAATTGGGCAGCCGAAGCCGCTTTGAAGCAGGAAGCCTATGACGTCAATTTGAATGTCGATAATTTAGATTTAGAAGGCTTTTTTGAAAATAATTATTTGGATACTTTGGTCGGTTTTACACCTTCGCCTTGGAAGGTGGAATTGTCGATAAAAGGAACAGGTTTTGATTTTCATAATGATATGAACGCAGACTTGCGTTTGCAGGTGAGAAAGGCGGGTGAAAATGTGGCGAAAGGTCTAATTATTGAAGGTAAATTGCAGCAAGAAAAATTGGTAGCAACGGCGATAGCAAAGGAAGAAGAGATAAATTTAGAGTCAAAATTAATCGTTGACTTTACGAAGAAAATGCCTGAAATTAAGTATGATTTAGAGTTGGCAAAACTGGATTTACAAGCCTTGGGTTTGTCTGAAAAACCGTTCGTAGTGCGCACCAAAATGTACGCAGATGTGAAAAGCTACATGCTTGATAGCTTAGTGGGAACGGTGAAATTTAGGAACTTGGATGTGTTATATGATTCCACTTTTCAGCAGATTGACAGCTTAGAAATTGTAGCTAATTTGGACAATGGAAATAACCTTGTGGAGGTGACTTCTGACGTTTTCGATGCGCATTTGGAAGGCTATTTTAAATATCCTGAGATCGTAGAAATTGGCGAGAATTTTTTCAATAATTATTATAAAGTAGCAGCGAAGGATTCTGTTTTGAATCGAGAAAAAGCGAATTTCGACTTTGTATTTGATTTGCATCAACCCGAGTTGCTGACTTCGGGATTGATAGAAGGATTGGCGGGACTGTCGCCGTTTGTGGTAACCACAACTTTTAACAATGAAAAGGATAAATTGCAGCTAAATGCCAATTTGGATTATCTGAATTATCAAGGGGCAGTTTTTGATTCCTTAAAGCTAAATATCGACGCGAATCGAGATTTTGTAAACTATGAATTGGCTTTTCAAAACGCGGATTATCAGGATATTGTTGATATTGCTAATTTTAAAATGTTTGGTGATTATAAAAATAAGTTGCTAACTAATAATTTAGAAATTTTCGATGAATTAGGGAGTAAGCGATTTGATTTAAAAACATTTATAGAAGTATTGCCTGAAGAAGTTTTGTCTTTAAAATTGGCAGATACGCAGTTGCTGAACTATGAAAATTGGAAGGTGTCAGAAAGAAATAATTTGCGTTTTGGGGAAAATAAATTGAAGGTGATGGATTGGAAACTTTTCAAAGAAAAGCAGTTTATGCAAATTGCTAATCAGGGTGAAAATGGCGTGATTTTTAATTTTGACAACTTTGATTTGGCGTTTATTTCTAATTTTATCAGTGTCGAAAACAATATTTTTGACGGTCGTTTGAACGGGCAAATTTTAATGAATAACCCTATGGAATCGCCGATTGTGGAAGCAGATATTCGATTGTATAGTTTGGTGGTGTTGGATGCTAAATTGGGTGATTTGGAATTGATCGCAGACAATGCGACGAATGGAAAAATCAAAACGGATTTGACCTTAAAAGGGCAAGGCAATGATTTGGAACTGAAAGGTGTCTATGATTTAAACAATACATTGGAAGCTCTTGATTTTCAATTAGATATAGCGGCATTGAGTTTGAAGTCTATTGAACCATTGACCTTAGGTTATTTAGAAAAGGCGGAAGGTTTTTTCAAAGGAAATCTTGAAATTACAGGCTCTTTAGAACAACCGTCTTTACTTGGAAAAACGCATTTTGAAAAGGCAGCATTCGATGTAGGATTGTTGAAAACAAGGTTGAAAATTGGCGATCAACCGATTGTGTTTGATGCGAATGCGATTGAATTTGACAACTTGAAAATATACGATGCAAAAGATAATGAAGGAACAATTTCTTCTTATTTACTAACACCAAATTATCGTGAATTTTTCTTGAATACAGACATTCACGTTGAAGATTTTCAAGTGTTGAATACGACAGATAAAGACAGCAATTTATACTATGGGAAATTGAAAGTTGATGCTGATGTAACTTTGCGCGGTAGTCTTGATGAACCAGTAATTGAAGTGACCGCTAAACCCGAAAAGGAGTCGGATTTGACCTATATTTATACCGCCAATTCTAATACATTGGTGTCGCATGAAGGCATTGTTGAATTTGTGAATCCTTTTGAAGAAAATACGCGGGTGAGAGTTGATAAACCCGAAATTTTAGATGGTGCGAGCGCATTGAATATGAAAGTGATTGTGCGAATGTCGATAAATGAAAATTTGAAATTTAAGGCAATGATTGACCCGATTACAGGCGACAATTTTGAAGGAAAAGCGGAAGGCGATATTGTTTTTATTCAAAATCCAGATGGGTCGATGGAGATGACGGGAAGTGTTGCGGTAGTTGAGGGCGATTATTTATTTACATATCAAAATGTGGTGCGGCGAAAATTTAATGTGAAGCCCGGCAGTTCTGTAACGTGGATAGGTGTACCCGAAAATCCGAAATTGGATGTCAATATCTTATATAAAACGGTGACTTCGCCTTATCCGTTATTGGCGGGGAGTGCAGAGGATGTTGAGAATAACAGTGCGTTGACGGCGCGACAAAATTTTCAGGTTAATCTGAATGTCAGCGGTACGGCGTCGAATACGAATATTGCGACGTCGATTGAGTACTTGGATGGAAGAAACGGGAATACAGAAGTGTCGGCGGCGATTGATCGCATCAACCAAGACCCAAATCAGCAGAACACACAGGCTTTTGCGCTGATTTTGTTCAATGGCTTTATTGCACAAAATACGGGGCTTGGAGGTTTTCAAATATTGGGTACGCAGAGTTCTATTAATGAGGTGATTACGCAGCAGTTGAATAATTTGGCGAATAAATATATCAAATTTGTCGAGCTGGACTTTGGCTTGGAAGAAGGAGAGGGGAGTGGCAGTTCTACTGATTTTAAGGTGAGTATTCGTAAGCGATTTTTGAATGACCGCCTGACGATTGTGGTAGACGGCAAAGTTTCGACTGACCAAAACGCGAGTGGCTCGCAGTCATTTTTAGACAATATTACAGTCGATTATTCGCTGACTCCCGACGGACGTTTTAAAATAAAAATATACAATCAACAAGAATTTGATGATTATTCTGGTGTAGCAGCGGTGAAATTGGGGGGCGCATTTGTGTTCTCGAAGGATTTTAATGGAATCAAATTGTTTGGCAATAAAAAAGATAAATGATGAAAATGGTTGACGGTGGGGCGTTACTGGAACTTCGGAAGTTGACACTTTTGGGAGGGCTTTTGTTGATGTTGTTTGGCTCGAGCTGTTCGTTGTCTAAAAGTTTGAAGGAAGGAGAAACACTTTATACTGGGGCAAAAATTGAATTTCAAAAGAAGGAAAAAAGCATAAAAACGGGTGAATTAGCAATAGAATTGGCGTCAGTGATAGCGGCACCAAAACCTAATTCAAAATTGTTAGGGATTCGTTTTAAATTGCGATTGTACAATTTATTTTATACGGAAAAAGAAAAGGGACTGAAAAAATGGTTGCAGAAAAGATTGGGGCAAGAACCCGTGATTTATGATGAAAAAATAACCAAACAATCGGCAGAATTACTGGAAAACCGGGCGACTAATAATGGCTATTTTGTCAATGAAGCCAATCCTGATGTGCAGACGAAAGGGGTGAAAACGAAGGTGACCTATTTCATGCAAATTGAACAGCCGTATTTGATAGATACGCTAAAATATAGCATTGAGGACTCAACGGTAGCCGCAGAAATTGATGCTATGCGAGATTCGACGTTGCTAAAAATGGGGCAGCGGTATAATCTTGATTTGATGAAGAAGGAAAGGGTACGTATCGCTAATAAAATGCGGCAAGAAGGCTATTTTTATTTTCAGGATGAATACTTGCTATTTCGAGCAGATACTACGCAGAAACGACAAAAAATCGAAGTGGAATTGTTGTTGAAAGTGAATACGCCGTCTCGGAGTTTGCAGCCGCAATACATTCGAAAGGTGACTGTTTATCCAGATTATAATCTGAATCGAAAAAAATCTGTTGCGCTGGATACTTTGCAGAAAGCAGGAATGACGATGATTTATGATGAATTATTATTGTCGCCCGATGAGTTGCAAAAGGTGATTTTATTAGAAAAAGATGCCCGATATGATGTGATTTTTCATCAACGAACTTTGGAACGTTTGTCAAATATGCAGACCTACCAATATATAGATGTGCAGTTTGAAAAGGTACGAAATCAGGATTCTTTATTGGATGTAGCGATTTATTTGACGCCGCGAAAGAAGCTAACGATTGAAGGCGCAGTGGGAATGTCTTATACGCGTGGGGTAAGTTTTGGGCCAGAAGTTTCTTTTAATTATACCAACCGGAATTTGTTTCGAGGAGCGGAAGTTTTGAAGATAAAAGGTTCGACGACGTTTAACTTTCCCTTATCCACTCAGGTTTTATCGACACAGGAACAGGAATTGGAATTGCAACTATTGAAGCCGCGCGTTTGGTTTCCGATACGGCAAGCTTTGGAGTCGAAGCGGTTGATTGGAAATACATTTTTAAAGTTGACTTTTTCTCGCCAACAGTTACAATTACCATTGGAAGGGTTGAATGAAGTTTTAGAAATGGGTGGTTTTAATTTGCTTTTGGAGGAATTAAATAAAGACAAAAATTATGCACCGACAGCAGATTTGAACGCGATTGAATTTAGCTTTGGTTATCAATGGCGGCGGCAGGCAAGAATTCGGCATCAGCTGAGTCCGCTGGAGTTGGTTTTCCAAATTCCAACGTATAGTGTCCCCGAATTGCGTTCATTTTTGTTGGTATTGAGTGACTTTTCAGAAGATAGAAGTTTGGGTTTGAATCTGGAAAAAATGGTGATTTATCAGCCCAATTATGTGTTTTTATACGATTCGCGTTTGCAAAAAATCAGGAAGCACAATTACTACTATCGGGGAAAATATGGCTATTCTGCTAATCGCTTATTGAGCGATGTAAGCTTTGTTGACAAATCAGAAATCGAAGGACAATTTCTTCATTTTGAAAACGACATTCGTTATTTTTATAAACCAACTGCCAAAACAACTTTTGCCTTTCGGGTATCGCCGTCGATTGCTTATCCACTGAAAAACGAGGTGATTCTACCATTTTTTGACCTCTTCGTTGTTGGTGGACCAAATAGTGTTCGAGCGTTTCAACCACGCCGAGTTGGTCCGGGAACAAGAGAACCAATTAATGAAAATTTCTTCTTTATTGGAACGGGAGATATTCGGTTGGAAACGAGTTTTGAAATTCGCTACAACCTCACAAGTTTGGTAGAAATCGCCGCATTTATCGATGCTGGAAATACGTGGTTGTACGACGGTGGCGCAGATAGTAAAGCTAAATTCGATATTACTACTTTCTATAAAGAATTAGCGTCTGGAGTAGGGGTAGGATTGCGATTTGACTTTGAAGTATTGCTGATTCGGGCAGATTTTGCTTATCCGTTGACGAAGCCTTGGTTGCCGGAAGGGGAGCGATTTGTGGGGAATAAATTTGGGTTGAAGGAGTTGAATTTTAATTTGGCATTTGGGTATCCGTTTTAAACCCCCCGATTCATCAACATCCAATTCCCTCCAACATCCAAATAAGTCCCATCCTCAAAAACAGGTTTAAATTCCTTTTCATAAAAACGCCCCGTCCGTTCCAAATCTTCATTGGATAAAGCCAAACGATTGAACAACAACCGTCCGTCAGGTTCAAGCAAATCTTTTAAGGCTTCCAAAAAGTGCTTTCCCGTAAATTTTGGTGGTACAACATCATCCAAAAATACATCCATACAAATCAAATCAAACTGCTCCTGACACTGCATCACAAACGCAAACGCATCCATACAAATCAATTGAATCGGCGCATCTAATTCATCCAAGACATATTTTTCCGCTAAATAAATCACGTTTTCATCAATCTCCACTGCGGTATAATACATCTGTTTGCCAAACGTATTCTCCAACATATAGGGAATGCTGCCCAAGCCAAAACCAAGAATCAAAACGTTCATTTTCTCCGTCAATTCTGGTTCAAGTTGGTCGAAAGTTTTAGAAAAATTATCGTACAAGTCGCCGTAGGAATAGACGGCATTGGCGGTGGACAACTGGTAACGACCTTTGTTTAAACTCACATACAAATGCGGATTTATTTCGCTGGGTGCGCTTTCGAGGTGGATTTCGGTGAGGTAGCTGAGGATTTTTTTGAAAAAAGGTGCTTGCATGGGGCAAAAGTGGGGATTTTTCTAAATCTTTTAGCCAATTCTTGTAGAGTATTTTTAAAAATAAGATACCCTGAAAATCACTTGACTCTACAAAAACCGTTTTTGATAATATGATGTGGTTTTCACGCTCAATTAAGGGTGTTAAGTAACGCGTAGTAATTAATCGGGTAAAATTTTTAGACAAGATTTTTTCGATAGTTTTTCTTTAAAAATTCTTGAATAGCCAGTGTTATTGAAGAAATTTTTAAGGGAAAAATAGCGGAAAAAGATATTTATAAAATTACCTGATTAATTACTACGCGTTACTTACTTCAAGTAACACCCTTAATTTTCTCGAATATAGCGTAGAATATTATGATTTTTTGGTGGTGCCACAAATGTGCACTTCTACAGTTTTTGTCCCTTAATACCTCTTCCGCGTTGCCGCAGGCAACGCGCACTGTGTTTTTTGAAGCTCGAAAACCTTACGATTTTCTCGCTGCTCAAACTTAAAAAACCTTCGTTTACACAGTAACAAATCACTTTTTCAATAAATGGTGGTGCAC